>JBALXF010000025.1:0-14595 GCA_036961085.1 Psychromonas sp. | reverse complement strand
CGCACACTTCAATCAACTGCGGAACTACGTTTCGGTTTGAGTTCATTTACAGAGGCGCTGCGCGCTACACAGATGTAAGACTAAAACAGTCATAATAAGCTGATTATTGCTTGTTGTATCTTTGCCTCCATTAATTCAGTTAATGAAGAAAAACTAAAACAACATTTCGTAGCGTGTTAAATAGTGCGTCGTGCATTTAAAATGATTTTAATTATTTTATTTGTACGTATATTTATTACAAATAGATAGTTGGCAGTCACATATCTAACTGCCAACATAACAATTTTTTTTAACTTGTACCGCCGACCGTTAACTGAACAATTTTAACTGAAGGTTGGGCAACACCGTTTTGTGGAGAAACACTATGGCTATCTTTGAAAACGGCTTTTATCTGTTCACTAATCAGAAATTTAATAATACCACTTAGCTTGTACCGCCAACTGTTAACTGATCAATTTTAAGCGAGGGTTGACCAACACCAACTGGCACACTTTGGCCTTCTTTACCACAGACACCGACGCCTGGATCAAGTTTCATATTATTAGCAACCATAGATATTTGCTGCATCGCATCAAAACCATTACCAATTAATGTTGCACCTTTAATTGGTGTCGTTACTTTACCATCTTCGATAAGGTAAGCCTCAGAAGCCGAGAACACAAACTTACCTGAAGTGATATCTACTTGGCCGCCACCAAAATTAGGGGCATAAATACCATTTTTAACGCTTTCAATTAACTCTTGGTGCTCATACTCACCATTAAGCATAAATGTGTTTGTCATGCGCGGCATAGGCAGATGCGCATAAGATTCACGGCGCCCATTACCCGTTGGTGCAACGCCCATCAAACGCGCATTTAGCTTATCTTGCATGTAACCTTTTAAAATACCATTTTCAATTAAAACGTTACGTTGTCCTTTAGTGCCTTCATCATCGATATTTAATGAGCCACGACGATCTTTAATCGAACCATCATCTATTACCGTACAATGTTTAGAAGCAACTTGTTGACCAATACAACCAGAATATGCAGACGAACCTTTACGATTAAAGTCCCCTTCTAAACCATGCCCTACTGCTTCATGTAATAAAACACCAGGCCAACCTGCACCGACTATAACGGGCATTGAACCGGCAGGAGCATCAATAGCATCAATATTGATTAGCGCTTGTCTTACCGCTGCACGCGCATAGGAAAATACAACTTCTTCTCCTTCGCTAGTATCAGTGAAATAATCAAGATTAAAACGCCCACCGCCACCGGCACTACCACGTTCTCTTTTACCTTGTTTTTCGATTAAAACCGAACAACTAAAACGCACTAAAGGACGAATATCGGTCGCTAGCGTACCGTCTGTAGCAGCAACTAGAATTTCTTCATAAACCGCATTTAAAGAAACGGTCACATCCGTAACGCAGGGATCTAACGCACGAGTAAACAAATCTACTTGTTTTAAAAGTGATATTTTCTTATCACGAGACAGGCTAACAAGGGGATCGGAATCGCCATAAACTAAAGGTGATTGCTCTGGTAAGATGAGTTTAACTTGTTTTTCTTGACCACTTTTAACAATACTTTTGGCAGCACTTGAAGCTTCATTAATTGCATTCAAAGAAATTTGATCTGAATAAGCAAAACCTGTTTTTTCCCCTGAAACAGCACGAATACCAACGCCTTTTTCGATGTTATAACTACCATCTTTTACGATGCCATCTTCTAATAACCAAGATTCGTGGCGACTGGCTTGAAAATAGAAATCGGCATAATCTATCTGATCTGTATTTAGGCGAGCAAGATGTGATTCTAAGTCACTAAGTTCTAAATGTGCAGGGGCTAAAAAGCGTTCACAAATTTTGTCAAAAGACATGTGCATTTCCTTTAAAGTTTTAAACTTTTAAAAGTAGGTTTTCTACTACTCGCGTAATGAATTTTTAAAACGGTTATGTTCTATTACCGGCATATCTGAACGAACTTGCTGCAGTAATGATTTGTCAAATAGTGTCTGGATAATGCCTTCACCCTGTTGTAATTGTTGTAATACTTCCCCCCAAGGAGAGATGATCATTGAGTGACCATAAGTATTCTTACCGCCTTGGTTAGCAGCAATTATGTAACATTGATTCTCAATCGCTCTTGCTTGCAGTAGTGGCAACCAATGTGCTTTACCAGTGACTTTGGTAAAAGCCGCCGGTAATAAAATAATATCAGCACCTGCGGCACGTAATGCTTGAAACAGTCCAGGGAAACGCAGGTCATAACAAATAGCAAGTCCCACTTTTACAGTTTGCTTATCGTTAAGACAATCAAACAACTGTATTTCCTGACCCGCAACAAAGGTATCGGACTCTTTATATGCCCCTCTTGAATCAGAAACTTGTGCGTCAAAAAGGTGCAATTTGTGATAGTAATTAAGCAATTTACCCAAGGGCGAAAAAACTAAACAACTGGTATGTATTTTCCCTTGTTGCGCACTTTTAATTGGGAAACTACCACATACTAAATAGCATTGATATTGCTTGGCCAAATTGGCTAATTGAGTTTGATAATAACCTTCACCAAGGGTTTCAGCTAATCGTAAATAACACGCTTTACCAGAAACACTGAAGGCATTTTCAGGTAATAACACTATTTGCTCAGGGCGCGGTGATAACTCCGCTACCAATCTTTTCAAATTATCTAAGTTGATATCAGCGTTTTTGTCGCTATCCATTTGAATAGCCGATAAAGTTAAAGCCATGCTGCCTCCTTATCCGGTAATCATCGATCACTTCTACTATCTTTTTTTTCTATCTCTTCAAGTACTTCACTATTTTTAAGCTTAACTTTGCCTCTTTTACTGGTCACTAATTTCACTTCAGGATCGTCAAGGGGGCCTTTAACTGTAAAATCTACACGAATGATAGTTTCAACCACAGGTTCAAAGATTTTACTTAGCACTAATACTGCGGCTCCGGTTAAAGGATTAATTGCAAAAGCAGTTAATACAGGCAAACTAGAAGTCACTGCAGGGCTATAACTAAAATTATAATTTATATCGTAGTTGCTTAAATCAACCAGACCACGCCCGGCAATTTTCCCTGCTGAGCCATTTAAATAAAAGTCATCATTTTTAACCACACCATTGGTAGCTTCCCCTGATAGAGTAAAGTCATCAAAATTTAAGCCTTTGGAAAAAACATTACCAAACTCCAAATTTAAAGAGCGTCTTATACCATCAAGACTAAAAATACTTAATAAACGAGCACCTTTATCATTAACTTCAGTGATTGAACCATCCTTAAAGCCTGCAGAAAAAGAACCATTTAGCGATTCAAAATTAAACTCCCAAGGCGCACCTTTCCAATTCCCGGAAAATTGAACAGAACCTTGACGGTAAACGACAGGTGTAGTGAAACCAAATCGCTCAACCAGCTGATTATCTTTGCCGGCTTCTACAGCAACAATCAAGTTTGTCTTTTTTTGATCCCAAACACCTGACATTTCAACACTTTCGTTGTCATTAGCAACTTTGATATGTTCTATAATTAGATTATCTTTGGTTGGATACACATGCAAACTAAGCGGCGATAAGTCCATATCTTGATAAATACACTGCTTACACTCAACAACCAATTCGGGATAGTCTTGACGCAAATTTTTACTTTTTATCTGTTTTATATTAGAAAGTTTATCAGCGGCCTGAGGCAAGTCAGAAAAGTCTATCGACTCAAAATTCAATTTTTCAATATTAACATCAATACGACTAGGTATACCTGCAAGATGCTCAACTTTAGCTTGTAAGTTGTCTGAATCAATATTAACCTGCCACTTTTTAGCCACTCTCTGCGCATCAACTATTAAGCCTGTCAGTGGTTGATTAAATAAATCACTATGTTTTATAGCCATTGCAACAGAATCAATGTTGATCAAATTAGCATAACCCTCATCGCCAGACGTTGTTTCTTTATCTGATTCAAGATTCAACCACTGTTCATACCAATCTCGAATATTGAGTTTGCTTAGACTAATATCGATATGCTGCTTATTTTTATCAATATTTTGTTGTTTCTTATTACCAATATGCAATGCCGAATAAGGAATAGATTGTTTACCATCTTGATAATCAAGTTTTCCTTCAAAACTTAGCTTATCTTTAAGATTAGCCTTAAAGGTACTATTTTTCGGCCCTCCGGAAACTAAAATATCAAGTGGCCAGGACTGCAGAGCATTTTTATTAAAAGGTGCTGGTAGTTGGCTTTTTACACCTTGTGTTGCAGAGTTTAGTGCAACGGTAAATTGATAATCTCCCGCAAAACTATGAGAAAAATCTATATTACCCGACCAATCTAAATCTCCAGAGAGTTGCAAGGGAGTGAGTCCCGGAAAATAAGCATTCAGTCTTTCAAGTTTCCAAACACCTTTAATATCAGTATCGACATAATAGGTTTTATCTTTTTCATAACTAGAGAAAGAAAGATTAACATCTTGCTCAAATAATAATGCCTGCATATTTGTCGCTGTTAAATTGGCATTAACGAAACTAAATTCCCCTTGCAACTCTTTCAGCGGTAAGACTAAATCTTCGGCCAGATGAAGGTTGACATTGTTATCAGATAAATAAACTGTTCCAGTGGTTTGAGTTTGCATGTTTTGATCATTAAAAGGGATCTGTAATTGTAATTTACCAGACAAATGCTCTTTTAATTCAATGACATTCAGAGCACTACCAACACTGTCTTTAAGCGGTGATGCTTTTAAATAATCACTTATTTTTTGTGCTTGGTCAGTAATATCGGCATCTATGCTTAAAATACCATCGGGGTTTAGATGATCTATTTTTGCTTCAAGATGTTGTATTTCTACTTGATCTAACATTGCTCGATGCGCTTTCATGGTTAACCAGTCATTTTCAAACAGTAGGTCTAGGTCTAAATCTTTTAAACCATTCCATTCACCATAAAAATCATACTGAGCATCGCGTAATGGAACCCAAGCTTGAAAAACACCATTATTATCTTGATAAGGGTAATGATTAAACGCGCCATACCATAGGATTTCAGCACCTTTAACATGCCCTTTCTTCAGAGTCGGTTGTAGATAATTAAATACATTATCGCCCATCGCTTGAATCGGGTAATAATATTGTGCTTTACTAGCATCATTAAGATCTGCTGAAGTATAAAGGCTCAAAAAAGCACTTTGATTAAAGGCTTTTTCATTGGGAAAAAAGATAGAAAACTCAGTGATGGTATCAAGTTCGCTGGTTTTTAATAAACTCTGCTCACTGAATAATTCAAAACCAGATTCTTGTTGTCGCCATTGTAAATAAAGTTGAGCAGATTCAACTGGCATAGCGCGACTAAATTGAGCATCAAAATAAATAACTTGTTTATCAAAACTGATATTGAGCTCACCTTTAGATCTCCCCCCAATCAGTTCAATATCCGCATTACTTACCCCAGGTATTCCGCCCTGTGGAAGGTTTTTAAATTGACTAATATGGGTAATAAACTCAAGCTGTTGCTGCTGATCTCGATAAATAGCAAAGTCGTTTAGCTGCCCGCCAACCTCAAACGAAGAGATATACTCAAACTGTTGTGCTTCCACCGAGGAAGCTAACAGGTAAATTGGGATAATATGTTTTAGATCTAATTCTGAAAAACTAAAATAGGCACTCGACCTATCACCATATCCGGTAACACTTAAATCTTGCCATTTTTTATTATCGCGCCATACATCTAGATCATAGGTATCTAATAACCAGCCATTATCGCTATTGGTTAATTGCAATAAACCACTATGAATCTTCAAACTTCTATTGTTTTGTTGTTGAACCCAACTTAACTGACTATTGTTGAACAGTACTTGTGCATTCTGTATCTTTTTATTTGAAAACTCAGCCCATACCTGCAGTCCAAGCTTTGCATTAAGTTTGCTAATATTAGGATTAACATGATCTTTAACATATTCACTGACATCCAAGTGATCAGCTTCTATATAAACCATGCCCTGTAAGTCTTGTTTGGGATTGCTAACATCACCGTATAAGTCGATCACAAACTCTACAGCTTCATGTTTTTGGCTTCCTATGAAAGCCGCCTTACCGATACCTTGGTTTTGATCCGGACCGTTCAACCATTGTAATTGCTCTATTACAATAATTTTGTCTTGATCAAGCTTATTCTTAAAATGAACTTGGCTATTTTTAATTGATACTTGCGTCAATTGCGATAAAAGAAACTTCCTTAGCGCACCATTTTTTACCGCAGAGGTTTGTTCGGGGGAGTTATTACTATTACTGGTAGACTCTTTAACCTTTACTTCGACACCACTTAAAGAGATACGATTAAAATTTAAGTTACGTGCCTTAACACTGTCCCAAAAATTTAGATGCAGGAATAAATGTTCAATTTTAAGGGTAAAAGGGAGTTCTTCGGTATCACTTAGTTTGATGTTTTTTAGGGTTAAAATCATCCCTGAAAAATCAACACCAGCAGAAATGCTTTCAGTACTGATATTGATGTTATATTGCTGAGCAAACCACTGGCTTGCTGCATCTTTATAGTCATCGATGCTAATAAATAATATGCGTGCGCCCGTTAACAAGATTGCCAACAGGAACAGTTTTAATGCAATCAATGCTGAAAAACGTTTTAACCATTTACAACAAAAATTAATCAAGATAAGCTCATTTACATCATTACCACGTCAAATTGCTCTTGCCCATATAATGGCTCTGCATGTATTTCCACCGGTTTAGACATGAATAAAATCAATTCGCCTAAGCTATGTGATTCGTCACCTTGTAATGCTTCAGCAACTGCTGTTGAAGTATAAACAATAAAACGATCAACATCATAGGCACGTTTTACACGCAAGACTTCACGTAAAACTTCATAACATACTGTCTCTACGGTTTTAACATAACCACGACCACCACATTTCTCACAATCACTACAAAAGATATGCTCTAAGCTTTCTGAAGTACGCTTACGCGTCATTTCAATTAATCCTAAAGGAGAAAAGTCATTAATGTTTGTTTTCACGCGATCTTTCGCTAACGCATGCTCTAAACTAGCAAATACTCTACGTTTATGCTCATTAGACTTCATATCGATAAAGTCTAAAATAATGATCCCACCTAAATTACGTAAACGTAATTGTCTAGCAATAGCTTGGGTCGCTTCAATATTGGTATTAAAAATAGTTTCTTCTAAATTACGGTGACCAACAAAAGCCCCGGTATTAATATCAACTGTGGTCATCGCTTCAGTTTGATCGATAATTAAATAACCGCCAGACTTTA
This sequence comes from Psychromonas sp., assembly GCA_036961085.1. GTDB lineage: Bacteria > Pseudomonadota > Gammaproteobacteria > Enterobacterales > Psychromonadaceae > Psychromonas. The sequence goes on along the minus strand of JBALXF010000025.1, from coordinate 7,308 downwards.
GCTCAACTTTACGTTCTAATGCGCGCTGCACTTCATTTTCAACATCAAACAGGTCAAAAATAGGACTTTCACCTGAGTAATACTCAATTTTGTCTTCAAGCTCAGGAACAAACTCACTGGTAAACTGCTTAAGTTGTTCAAAAGTAAGACGAGAGTCGATACGAACACGATCAATCTTAGTACCAACAAAATCTCTTAATACTCGAAAAGCTAAACCTAAATCACCATATAACAATTTATTTTTAGATTTATGGCGTTGACGACGAGTTAATACTTTACGCCATACTCGCTGTAAAAAAGCCGCATCATGAATTAGCTCATTTTCAGGCGCCCCTTCTGCAGCGGTACGAATAATAAAACCACCTAAATCATCAACGCAGCTTTGCGTAATCGTTTTTAAGCGTTCGCGCTCTTCGGCACTATCAATGCGTTGTGAGACACCCACATGTTCACTGCCGGGCATAAACACTAAATAACGAGAAGGCACCGTAATATCAGTGGTTAAACGAGCCCCTTTGGTACCTAGCGGATCTTTAACAACTTGCACCACGATATCTTGACCTTGGCGAACAAGTTCTGAAATATCAGCTACTTTGAATTGTGCTTTTTCATTTTTAGCAACACAATCCGTGTAAGGCACGATATCTGATGCATGTAAAAATGCGGCTTTTTCTAAACCGATATCTACAAAGGCGGCCTGCATTCCGGGTAAAACTCTAGAAACTTTACCTTTATAAATATTGCCTGCAATGCCTTTAGTAGCCTGACGTTCAATGTGTAACTCTTGTAAGATCCCCCCTTCAACTAACGCAACGCGCGTTTCTGTTGGGGTGATGCTCATTAATAACTCAACGGACATGTGTAATACCTTAAATTTTTAAGTCACGCAGTTTATTAACAAGAAAAGCAACGGCAAGACTAAATTGAATATTGATAATAATTTCTATTTATTATTTATTAATAAATTGAAACTGTTTAATTAGTTCGGCGGTTTCATAAAGAGGTAAGCCGACTACTGCGCTGTAACTTCCAGAAATATTGGTAACAAATTTACCCGCAATACCTTGAATACCGTAACCTGCAGCCTTATCTTGAGGCTCTCCACTCAACCAATAATCATCCATTTCTTGATCAGTTAAGTTTTTAAAAGTAACTTCTGTTGTCACTAAAACCGTTTTTGAATCTACACCATCGACTAATGCAACGGCAGTTAACACTTGATGGGTTCGCCCTGATAACAACTGTAACATCTGTTTTGCATGTTTTTGATTTAACGGTTTTTCAAAAATTTTTTGCTCACTAACAATAATGGTATCTGCGCCTAAAACAGGTTTGTCTTGAGCACTGTTAGCATACCCTACTTCGGCTTTACTCAAAGCTAATCGTTTCACATAATGCTTAGGATCTTCATCTACTTCAGCTTTTTCTTCAATAGAAACTTGTAGTTGCGCAAATGAGACACCAATTTGTTGCAATAGTTCTTGGCGACGAGGTGAGTTAGAGGCAAGGTAAATTGCAATATCTGACATTTATAAAACCTTATAGCGAACACGTATAAAACGCATAAAGAGAAAAAACCAAGGCCAAATTAACATTGAGGTAAATGCCGACCAAAAATAGTGTTTATGTAAAAAAATCTCATAAGGACTGGTTGATAAACTGGAGGCCATCCAATAAAGCGCTAACTTTGAAACGAGAATACAGCCACCCACTATAAAAGTGGTTTGCACAATAGGAAAATAACGAAACCGTTGGTAATTCAAAGCTACTATATATGACAATATTGAAAATAAAATAGCATGCATTCCTAAGGTTGAACCTAGCAATAAGTCGAATAATACACCGAGCACAAATGCATGCCCCATACTGACGCGATGCGGTGTTGCCATCACCCAATAAAAGATAATCAGAATCAGCCAATCAGGTCGAAAAGCATTTAGCATAATTGGGAGTGGAAATATTGCGGCTACAAGCGCGCACAAAAAGGTCGCGTATATAACCCCATAACTAGTCAGTAGCTTCATCTTCAGCCTCTACAGTATCACCTTCCTTATCACTATCTTGTGGCGAATCTGATACAGCTTCTGTAGGTGACTTTTGTTCTGTTTCTAACGCGCTAGCTTCTATACTTTCGGTGGTTTCTAATAAATCCTGATATAATTCGGCTTCATCGAATTGCTGGTCATTCCACAATAGTAATAAATAACGACTACGATCCAGTTCTGCGACAGGCGTTGCAGTAACATTGGCATATAAGGCACCTTCTTCATAGCTGAAGTAGGTTATCGTCGCTACCGGATAACCGGCCGGGAAACGTCCCCCTAAACCAGAAGTGACCAAAACATCTCCAGCTTGTAAATCCGCGTTACTTTGAATAAATGGCACATTTAATTTATCCCATGCACCACTACCATGTAGTGTCGCAGTGATATCATTTCGCTGTACCCTCACTGGAATACCATGACTTGCATCTACGATTAATAATACTCGGCTGGTATTAGTACCGACTTGTGATACTTGCCCCACTACACCTTGATCATTGATAACAGGCTGGCCAACGTATACACCGTCACTGATACCTTTATCAATTAATAGCTGATGGGTAAACGGGTCTGAACGTAAGCTCATGACTTCTGTGATCATACGTTTATTGGTAAATGTACGCTCAGAATTTAATAGTTCACGTAACTGTTCATTTTCATTCTCTAGTTGAGTCAGTAATAAGCGGTCTGCTTTCAAGTGCAAATTATCTTTTTCTAATTGCTGATTACGTGTTTTTAACTCTTGACGAGTCATCACATTTTCTGACACAGACTGGATTAATTTTTGTGGTAAATCAGCAATATACTGCACTGGACTCACTAAAGAATTAAGGTATACACGGGCAGAGGAAAAGAGATTAAATTTGCTATCGCCGAGAATTAAAAAAGCAGCAAAGGCTATCGCTAGGGCTAATCGCAATAAAAATGATGGACCGCTTGTAAAAATAGTTTTCATTGTAATGATTCAATTAAAATAAGGTTACTATAGCAAGTAACCTTATTAATAAACTTATAAGCAAGCTGTGTATTAATCTTGGTTAAATACATCGCCGCCATGTGTGTCCATCATCTCAATGGCCATACCGCCACCACGAGCCACACAAGTAAGCGGATCTTCAGCAACAATTACAGGAATACCTGATTCTTCAGAAAGTAGAACATCAAGTTCACATAATAATGCGCCACCGCCCGTTAGTACCATACCGGTTTCTGCAATATCTGCAGCCAGCTCCGGTGGTGTTTTCTCAAGTGCTAACATTACAGCCGAAACGATTCCGCTTAATGGCTCTTGTAACGCTTCTAGTATCTCATTACTGTTTAAAGTAAAGCTACGAGGTACACCTTCAGCAACATTCACACCACGAACTTCAATCTCTTTAATTTCATTGATTGGGTGTGCAATAGCAATGCTGTGTTTGATACGCTCAGCAGTGATCTCACCGATAGTACAGCCATAGTTACGACGTACATAATTGATGATTGCTTCATCAAATTTATCACCACCAATACGCACTGATGCAGAATAAACAACACCATTTAATGAAATAACAGCAACTTCTGTTGTACCACCACCGATATCGACAACCATTGAACCCTTTGCTTCCGAAACGGGCATGCCCGCACCGATTGCAGCAGCCATTGGCTCATCGATTAAGTACACTTCACGTGCACCAGCACCTTGTGCTGATTCACGAATTGCACGACGCTCTACTTGTGTTGAGCCACAAGGAACACAAACTAATACACGTGGACTAGGACGTAAAAAGCTATTGTTGTGAACTTGTTTAATAAAATATTGCAGCATTTTTTCTGTAATATAAAAGTCAGCAATGACGCCATCTTTCATTGGGCGAATCGCTGATATATTACCAGGCGTTTTACCTAACATCTGTTTAGCTTCATGCCCGACAGCTGCAACACTTTTACCCGCTCCATTTTTATCCAAACGAATAGCGACAACTGAAGGTTCGTCTAAAACGATGCCTTGATTTTTTACGTAAATTAGTGTGTTTGCAGTTCCTAAATCGATCGACAGATCATTAGAGAACATACCTCGGAACATTTTAAACATGGACATTTTTCCAAAAAAGCTGATGAATGAGTATGGGTGCGTACTGTACCAACCCACCTATATTTCATCAAGGGAATAAAACGAATAGCATGAGTAATAGTGGTTTTAATAACGTTTCCAACACTTATTTGTATGAAAAACAGACAAAATAAAGTTGATTTTCAGAGAATAAAATCAACTTTACAGAATCAACGTAGATTCGCCTCAACAGATCACCATATTAGGCTATTTTGATTTACCAATAGCGCTTGTTGTAAAGGCTCACTACCATCATAAAACCACACCTCAATGAGGTACTGCTGTTGATTGTTAAGCGCTACAAATGATTCTTCAAAGTTGCCATCCTTTAAGGCACCCGCAATTATGCGACTTGCAGGATCCGGATAATAATTTTCTGACTCTAAAAGTTGGTATTTACTATATACAGAAACATAAGCACGTTGCTCCTCACCAGGTAATTCCAGCAACACTTGGATGTTGCTTTTCTCAATAAATAAGAAGTCCTCGTCTGCAACTAAGTCTTCTATTGCGAACTTAGCTACAGTGGCAATTTCAGCCTCAATTGTATAAGCGTCACTGCTATCTTCTTCTAAATCATTGCCGTTGTCAGCAGCATCTCCACCATCTGAGCCGCCACAACCACTAACCACCAAAGCCAAACTAATCAACATCATTAATTTTAAATGTTTATTTAACATAAGATCATCCTTACAATATTTTTAAAAGTTTTATGAAATAGGGTTTATAAAATAGAGTTATTAAAATATATGTTGCAATACGGCTTGATTTAGCTGCGACCAATTGGGCATTTCTACTCCGCTAGATTCAACAAAGGTTTTAAAGTGAGGGTAAGCTTGTAATATTGTTGTTCTCTCATTAGGCCACTTCCATTGCTCAGAAATTTCTAAGGCCCAAGGTAAATTATTGCTGGTTCGGAAATAACGGTTATTGGCAGGCTCACTGGTGTCGTCAACTAAGCCATAATAGTCAGTATTAAATTTTTCGGTTGGTGCTTTATCTACTAAATGAACCTCTAAACCTCTTCCTGGATGCTCTAAAAATACATCTCCATGATAAAGACCTTCAGTTGCAAAGATAAATGGATTATAAGGAGGCTCTGGTAAGTCAGCTAAATCTACTGCGTTAAGTAAGGGAATACTAACTTCAAAATCGAAGGCTTGTGCTTGTGTGCAACCTTCTTGGGTTCGGTAATAAACACAACGACTATCGACATGCTTCCATAAATCTTGGCTTATCATAATCACGGCATCGCTATTGCCACTTTCAAGGATTTCGTAAGTTGTCGCACCATTCTGCCCACTATATTGCTGTTTAATATTGTTATGCAATAAACGTAAGGTTTGTTGGTTAACGTTGTTACTGGCAATGTTTTCTAATTGCACTGCAAAACCGTTGTGGTAACTGCCACCTAATGCCTGTAACTCACCTAAAATATCGATGCGTACAACTTTCCCATCTTGGATCACTTCAACGGTACGATAATGCATCACTACATCATTCATATCATAGTCGCCACTTACCGGCCATTTATCTTCATAAGCTAATGTTACCCAGCTATTTGCCCCCGGGTAATAGCGATAGCTTAAACCTGATTCACTAATGATAATCGGATGATCTTCAACTTCACCACTGGTACTGCCCCCATCAAAACTGAGACCGCTCTGTTGACTAAAACGGAATCGGCTCCAACTATTACCGGCATCCGCGCCCTCAGGTACACGTAAAGAGACAATATTTGCACCCGCATCTAATTTTAAATCGACAAAAGCCTGTTCGCCTTGATCTTCAAAATCACCATCACGATTCCAATCAAACCAAGCGTTTAAAATACCTTCACGGGAAGCATAAAGGCTGATCACTGAATCCATTCCAATTTCTAATCCGGTAACAAAGTTAACTCCTTCTTCATCGTTAAAACTGCTAGCGTTTATCACACTAGCATCATCGGAATCTGCACCAGTATAGCCATCGTAATCGCCATCGGGTTTAGTTCGTCCAAGGTATGTTTCATTATCGAGTAAATGACGAGGGCCGTTATCAGCTAAGCTTGTAGAGTATGTGGCAGGAGCATCACCAAAGTCGATATTTGATAGCGTATCTTCATCAATTAAAGGAGCAGAAGCGCAGCGCGCACCGTCATTCTGACCCGAGCTTGGACCATCCGCAAATTTAACGGAACTTACGTCCAAGGAAGTTAATTGTTGCACTGTAGAAGAAGGCGTTAGTGACGATAAATCGATCCTATAAACGATACCATCTTGATTACGAGAAAGATAAAAGTAACCATTAACATCAAAGTATACAGCTCCAAATGTGCCCTTTTCACCGGTATCACCCATATCAATGGTTGCACCACTTTCAGGGTTTATCTGGTATAACACACCCGATGTATTATCTACCCCATAAAGCATGTTGTCGTTTGGATTAAAAGCAAAGTCAGTTAATCTGATATTAGCTGTAGAACTAATTAATACGGCATTAAGTTGCGCATCGACTGACTGGTCTAGAGGGCTTAGGTCTATTTTATATAACCCTGTGCCTTTACGGTAAATGTAATAAAAATGCTTAGATACGTCGCCAACATAAAATGAGGTGCCGCTTGGTAAACCGCTAAGATTAAGCGTTTCAGCCTGAAAATCTGCTCCCATACGTACCATATTTAAATTGGTTGTATTGAACCCATATAAATATCTATCCACTTCATCAAAGCCAAGACCATTAATATTTGCGTTAATGCCAGGGTTATCTTCAATTAATTCATAATTACCGGTTATTAAATTAACACCATAACTAGCTACGGGTTTACCTTGAAAAAGAAATGCTTTACTTGGACAAGTACTAAATGGGGCTGCATCAGCGGGAGAGCTCACATAGGCTAAAATAAGCATTGATGCAAATATTGAATGTTTTACTTTCAATAAGTTACGCTTGTGAACAATACCTTTTGTTTCACATTGATAATTCATTTTTTGCTCCTTAGAAATAAAAAATTGCGATTCAATCTGCAATATTCAATTTCCATGCCAACAAAACAAAAAAGCTGGGAGCACCGAGCACTATTGGCTTGAACTGAGTTAATAAATATTTATAAGTATCTGTAATGGCAACAAAATATGATTTTAATAACGATTTTTTATTGCTATCTGCAAAATAATTGCAATCTGCAATGCGCCC
>JBALXF010000259.1:4801-5099 GCA_036961085.1 Psychromonas sp. | reverse complement strand
CTTATCTGACCAATAAAGCTTGTTATAACAGGGCTAAATTAATTAATGATTTTATAACAAGGTGTATAGGCTGTGCCAGGTAATTTCATTCGTCCTTGTTTAATAAAGCTTTCCAGCAAGGTATCTACTTTTTGCATTAACATTTTTTCACCCTTAATTTGAAATGGACCATGTTTATCAATTGATTTAATGCCGTCATCTTTAACATTACCGCCAACAATACCAGAAAAAACACGACGTAAGTTTGATGCCAATTGTTCCTTCGGTTGATCAGAAAACAAGTCTAGATTCGCCATGT
>JBALXF010000259.1:0-4791 GCA_036961085.1 Psychromonas sp. | reverse complement strand
TAGCGTGGTTGGGGATAAATGGTTGTTGAAAGGTTTCATCAATTTTAAGTGACCAGTTAAATGAAAATGCATCACCAATTGCACGGCGGTAGTCGGTGATTTTACTCATTGAACGTTTTAAGGTTTGCGCCACTAAAGCAGAGTCATCAATAATAATTTGATAATGACTGCAGGCATCTTGACCTAAAGTTTCAGTAATAAATTTATCAATGGCTTTAAAGTAAGATTCACTTTTCTTCGGCCCCGTTAAAATAATCGGTAAAGGCTGACGTTTATTTTCTGGGTGCATCATTATCCCTAAAATGTACAGTAACTCCTCTGCAGTACCCGGACCTCCGGGAAAAATAACAATACCATGAGTCATGCGCACAAATGCTTCAAGACGTTTTTCGATGTCAGGTAAAATGACTAATTCATTAACGATTGGATTTGGTGGCTCTGCCGCAATAATACCAGGTTCAGTGATACCGATATAACGTCCGTTATTGACCCGCTGTTTGGCGTGACCGATTGCAGCTCCTTTCATTGGTCCTTCCATCGCACCTGGCCCACAGCCTGTACATATATTCAATTCTCGTAGTCCCAATTGACTACCGACTTCACGTGTATATGCATACTCTTCTTCATTGATCGAATGACCGCCCCAGCAAACCACCATATTCGGCTCAACGCCAGCTTGTAAAATATTGGCATTACGTAAAATGGAAAAAACTAAACTGGTGACATAGGATGAGTCATGTTCATCCTTATTTGGAGTGCGCATCTGTGTATTAACGTAGAGCAGGTCTCGTAACACTGAAAACAAATGTTCCTGAATCCCTTTAATTAATTCACCATCAATAAAGGCTTCTTGCGGAGGGTTGTGTAGTTCTATTTTTACGCCACGCTCTTGGTGCAGCACCTTGATGTCAAAGTCTTTATATTTTTCTAGGATCTCTTTACTGCTATCAGTGAGACTACCTGAATTAAGCACGGCTAATGAGCAATTACGGAATAGTTTATAAATTGCAGAGGCAGCGCTCTCCTGTAATTCATTAACTTCTAATTGCGATAATAAAGCCATGCTGCCAACGGGACTGATATTAACGATCATAGTCTTTTCCTTCTATTGAGATCCTAGGGTATAAGCATAAGGGATAAATAGAGACTTGCCATAATTACAGTGATGAAAAACAGATGTAGGGGCTAATGTTTGTTATGTAAGGCAAGATAGGCATAGCTACCAACAAGTGTCAGCCTATGCCTATGTTTTTACTAATCAAGCAACGGTTAACTGAGCGCTAACCATTTTTAGTTAATAGTATCGAGACAATTAATCTTCATTTTTGACTGTCCAATTAACGTTGTAATCCGGATCACTACCGTTCACTTTAACAAGGCCTTTATTAATCGCTACTTGGCCAAGCTCCCATAAATCGCCATCGAAAAATGCAGGTTGTAAATTATCAATTGCATATAACTCAATCCAACTGCTTTTCTCTTTTTCAACGCGGATTTGGTTGGCTGCGAATAACGCTAAGCTATTTAAATGTATTGTTCGTGATGCGGTGATTGCTCGGCTAACATTTTGCAAAAACGGGAACGCCACAACGCCTGTTGATATATTTTGAGGCAGTTGGTTTTGTAACGTAAATTGGTCAAAAAACTTTTCAATACTGAATGCGAAATCTGCAGCTTTAGTATAGTTTTTCTGCTCAGTGATAAACAATATTTGATTATCTCGGATATGAAAAATATTGGTATCATTAGAAAAATACTGTGTTAGTTGAATACCTAACTTTCTTTCTATTTCGTTGGCTAATAGATCCCCCACTAAATCATTTAATCCACTTAAAAAGGGAATATCGACAAGTGCATAAAATTGCGGTCTACCACGGTATATACTACTAAATTGGTTAATATGATTTTGTTGCGTTGGCAACTTACTACGCGCATGGAAATTAATGTTATGTATCGCCACTCTAGCGCTTTTGCGTAACTTTTTATTACGTCCTAATTTGTAAACAAAGCCGATGCCAGTGAGCAGGAATAAAATCATAAATATGTAGGCAGAGTTCTGATAGATCTCAGATTTAGATCTTAACTGTTCATTTAGAACTTCTAGTTTATCCTGCTCTAAAGTCTGTTCAAGTAATTGCAGTTGTTCACTTATTTGTAATTGTTGCAACTTAAATAGACGTTCTTTGATGTTATTTTGCAAGGCATGGAAGTTCTTGAAATGTTGAATCGCTTGCTCTGGGTCGCTGATTAACTCATAACTAAGCGCCAACATTTCATAAGCCTGTACACGCAATAATGGATAATTTTGGCTAGAAAGTTGTAATGATTTCTCTAATTGTAAAATAGCTACTGCGGGATCATTATTGATGATATTTAGCTTCGCAAGTAACAATAAGGTTTCTATTTTAAAATGCACTTTGCCTAATTGATTGAACAGCACTCGTGAGTTCTGTAAATATTTTTGTGCTAGCTCAATGTCGTTTGTGCTATTCCCTTGTTGGGCAAGCGATGCATAAGTACGCCCAAGCTCAAGGTAAACATAAGCAAGTAATGCACGGTGACGGTAACTTTTAATAATTTCTAATGCATTAAACAGGTAAATTAACGCTTCTTCTGCTTCTTTATTTTGGCGTTTAAGAATAGCAAATTGAATAATGCTAGTAGCTTGCTTTACCTTGTTTCTTGTCCGCATCTGTAGTTCAATATTCTGATTAGCAATTTCAAATGCCAGTTTAAATCGATACTTGCTTTGGTACATTTGAATGGTGCTATTTTTAACCAAACTGCTTAATTTTATTAGCTTGTATTTTTCTGCTATTTGATTTGCATTTTGGAAATACAAACTAGATAAATGGGTTTGCCCAACCTTGTCGTAATAGAGTCCTTGATAATAAGATAACCAACCGTGTTCTTCTTGGCTTTTTGAGTTTTTTAATAACGATTTAATCTCTTCAATATAAATATGTGCATCACGATAAAAATCTTCATCTAAAGATAACTTGGTTAAGGTCAATAGCAGAAGAAGGTTAGTATTTTCGGAGTGATCTAAGGGTTTATTATTAATACTAATATGCTGTATTTCAGATAATAATCGAATGATGGTCGCATTGCTTAGCTGTAAGCGCTCATCTTTAGGAATTTCTAATGCAATGATATGTAAGGTTCGTACTTTTGTTTCTGCATCTTTTTGAGCTTGAGCAAGCGGTAATAATAAGGCAAATGATTGTACATATTGATCAAGTTGAGCATGACAATAAGCCAGTAACATAGTCGCATTATCTTGCTCAACCGTTGTTGACGTGGACTTGTTGTTGCTTTCTTGGATCCTGTTTTTCTGTCTGTACTTTTCACTCAGGTCAATACAGCGATTAGGATCGCTGTGACGGACTTGATGAGCATATTTTAACATCACAGGCATCGAGGTTTCTGAGAACCCGATAGCCTGAGTTATTGGACTGTTCAATAAAAAAAACAGTACGAATAAAGCACGTTTGTATCGCTCGATATATTTCATAATACCTAGTTTGTTATTGGCGTAATAAACGAATGTTATTTACATCGTTTTGATTACTTGTGGTGCGGAATGGGTTGATGTCTAAACCACCTCTGCGAGTATAACGAGCATAAACTGAAAGCGAATCAATTTGTCCAAATTTCATGATGTCACAATAAATACGTTCGACACATTGCTCATGAAACTCATTATGCTGGCGGAAAGAGATAAGGTAACGCAATAGCTTTTCACGATCTATCCTTTTACCGCTATAGCTTATCTCAACACTTCCCCAATCAGGTTGACTAGTGATTAAACAGTTAGATTTTAATAGGTGTGAGTAAAGCGTTTCTGTGACTTGCTGTTCTGAGCAAAGGTCTTGTAAGTAGTCGACGGTAAATTGGTAGTTATCAACTTCAATGTCTAGGTCATCTAAACACTCTCCATTGAAGGTACCTAGTTTATCCGCAAACTGATCTAAATCTGTATTTAGCTCTACATGTACTTTTTTATTGGCACATTTAGACAAATCAGCGCTTAATACCTTATGCACATCCGCAACCGAATCAAACTTGGTTTGGTTAAAGCTGTTTAAATATAGTTTAAATGACTTTGATTCAATTAAGTTATCACTATCAAAGGGAACTTTAATTATTCCTGTTGCTACAACGGGTTTACCCTTTTTATTTAACCAAGAAAGCTCGTATATATTCCATAAATCAACACCATAAAAAGGTAAGTTATCGGCAGAAAGCTTGAGTTCATCTCGGTTTAAGCTGCGTGGCACAACTTGTAATAAATCTGCATCGTAAATACTTTTGTATTCAGTACTTTTACCAAGTGATAGGTTTTGTAAGGCCGCATCTTGTTCGTATAAAGGTTTTTTACTCATTGAAATCCACTTTTTCTTTAAAATAGGTTAGTTATACCTTGATTAATTTTAGGTATACAATACAGCCATTGTAACCAAAATATAGAATTATTCGAGCAATGAATCATACAACTCAAACACAACTTTTAGATCTATTGGAACGCCAGAAACTACTTTGGCAAAAACAAAAGCAATCACTGCCACAGCAGGATTTCGATGAACAATGGTTATCGCCTTGTCAGGTCGGCGATGTGCAGGATGATTTAGTACAATGGTCGGCGGTCAAACGCGATAGCGATGTTGATCTTGCTAACAATATAATCAAGTCCGGAGAGCTGTCGGGTATTTTTAACCTTGTATTGGAAGGACTAAAAAGAATATTGAAGCAACGGGGTTTTTCAAAATCTTTACAGGTTGAGGCAATTGG
>JBALXF010000258.1:0-5126 GCA_036961085.1 Psychromonas sp. | reverse complement strand
GTGATATCAGGCATAATCATATGGTGTTGCTTGCTCCCGGGATCCCACATGCTTTTTGTTCCCATAAATCAACAGCACAGAACTGTGAAACACATGTAATCTGGTTTAAAAAAAACTGGGTAGAGTCTTTAATAAATTGCTGCAGTGAGCTCAAACCACTGCATTTGCTTTTAACTGACGCGCAAAAAGGAATACAGTTCTCAGCGAATACCTCCGAGCAAGTCACCTTGTTATTAAAAAATCTATTATTGCTTACTCCGATTGAGCAATTAGCGACATTAATTAAGATCTTTTCGGCTTTGATTGAAGGTCAACAAAAAAACCTCTTAATATTAAATAATGTATCTCATCATGATAATGAAGATCAGCTAAGTAATAAGCTGAGAAAGGCTGAGGCATTTCTGCTTAAGAATTTTCATATGCCAATTAAACAATGTCATTTAGCTGATCATTTATATGTCAGTGAAAGTAGTATTAGGCGGCTTTTTTACAAACATTTTAAAGAAAGCTTTTCACAACATCTTATGAAAGTCAGACTAAATGTAGCCTGTGACCTGCTGATCAATACAAAATTGCCAATCAATATAGTTATGGAGAAAGTTGGCTATTTCAATCAAGCCAACTTTAATCGCCAATTTAAAAGCTATAAACACGTGACACCAAATGGTTACCGTAACGCACTAAAACAATTAGATGATGGCAAGTAATAACGGCTTACCTGCTCAATGATAAAAAAAATACAATGTATTCAGAGCAATAAGCCTAATAGATTGGGGATGTATATCGGAGTAGCTGAATCAACTTGAATAATGAACTAAATAGAAAGGAGTTGATGTTCACTCTCAACTTAAAATAGATAAAGAAGAAAATGAACATAAAAATATTATTTGCTATGGAGTAAGCTTTAAAGCCAAGTTTATTTCAAATATCGGCTTTCTAAATGCTGCTTGAAAAAGTGAGCATTCAAGGTTTCACCCGTCGCCTGTTTCACTAAATCATTGGTCGATAGAGAACTCGCTTTCTGCCAAATATTTTTTTCTAACCAATTGAAGATAGGAGTTAATCTTTGTTCCGATATACAACTTGTGACATCGACTTCTTTTTTCATTGATGCCATAAATTGCGCTGCGTACATTGCCCCTAATGTATAACTTGGGAAATAGCCAAATGAGCCATCGGTCCAATGAATATCCTGCATACAACCATCTTTATAATTGCCTGCTGTAGAAAGTCCTAAATATTGCTGCATTTTTGTATCCCATAACTCAGGAATATCTTGATAGTTAATTTTGCCATTCATTAAATCACGCTCAATTTCATAACGTAAAATCACATGTGCAGGATAGGTAACCTCATCAGCATCAACACGAATAAAACCAGGCTCAACACGTGTATAGATTTTTTGTAGATTTTCAGAACAGAATACCGCAGGATTATTATTTGGAAAATGTTTAACAGTCATAGGAACAAGTTGATTAATAAACTCATTACTACGTCCTAATTGCATTTCAAAAAATAAACTTTGCGACTCATGGATCCCCATCGAACGAGCTTCTCCGACAGGTAAACCTTTAAGCGATGTTGGCAACCCCTGTTCGTAACGAGCATGCCCTGTTTCATGTACGATTCCCATTAACGATTGTACAAAATCAGATTCATCATAACGAGTGGTAATACGTACATCTTGACTGGTACCGCCACAGAAAGGATGTGAGCTATTATCCAATCGACCATGGTTAAAATCAAAATCCAGCAACTTCATCACATCTAGACCCAGCGCATTCTGTTGCTGAGTTGCATAAACTTCTGAAGGTTTGATAAAACGCTCACTGCTTTGCTTAGCTTGAATTTGTTGTGTTAATTGCGGAAGCCAAGTTTTTAAATCACCAAAAATGCCATCAATTTGATCACTCGACACGCCTGGTTCATAAAGGTCCAACATAGCATCATAGGGGGTTTTACCGGTTGCTTCGGCACGAATTAAAGCTTCTTCTTTAGATAGTTCAACTACGTTGGCAAAGTTCTTAGAAAAACCAGACCAGTCATTTTCAGTGCGTTGAGTACGCCAAGCATGCTCACACTTAGATCCTGCTAATGATTGAGCTTGGACTAAGTCATCAGGTAAAACCGTTGATTTTTGCCATTGATCTTTCATTTCTCTTAAGCTTGCAGATTCAATAGCACCAAGCTGTTCCGATTCCGCTTGGTCAAACAGCTCACCTAATTCAGGCGCTGTAGATAGTTGGTGTATATGCAGCGATAGTTCAGCCATCGCGCTCGAACGAGATTCATTACCACCAGAAGGCATCATAGTTGCTTGATCCCAGCCAACTACAGAAGATAAGTGATTAAAATTAGATATTTTTTTATAATGTGTTGCCAGTTTATCGTAATAACCCATAATTTTTCCTGTCGATTAAATATAATTACACCATATATACCCATGTCACTTCAAATTGCATCTTGAAGTATCATGGGTATAGGTGAAACGATCTGATATTAAAATAGTATTGGTGTTTAGCTAACATTGCTTTTGATTAGCTACATAAATTCACTGCTAAATTTGTTTAATGACTCGGCATGGGTTACCTACTGCGACTGTATTTCCCGGAATATCTTGCTTCACCACGCTACCAGCACCGATCACACAGTTATCACCGATACTGACTCCTGCAGATACTGAAACATTACCTCCAAACCAAACATTATTACCCACTTTAACAGGAAGTCCTGGTTTTGATTGCTGTTTGCCAGCTGCCTCTGTTATAGCCGCCGAAATAATTACATTCGGTCCAAACATGACGTTATTGCCGATTTCAACGCGATAAACATCATTTATATAAAGATTATGATTAGCGTGAAAGTTTTCACCAAGATAGATGTTATAGCCCAAAGAACAAAAGAAATTAGGCTTGATATTGCCCTGCCCTTTAATATTTAACTGTTCATGTAAAATATTCATGCGTAGGCCAGGCTGAGTGGGATCTGCCATATTAAAACGATGGCACATTGTTTTAACTAATTGTCGATGCTTGCGTAAAAGTGAAGCAGAATCATCGTTGCGGGATTTTTCTAGCACTTTACACCTCACTGTTTTGTAACTATTTATGTTCACTATCAATCTAAGATTTTTCCCTTTAACATCCACCCAACCAAGTATTATGACGTTACTTTTTTAATGACTCTACAGGGATTGCCAACTGCGACACTATTTTCAGGAATATCACGGTTAACCACACTGCCTGCCCCAATCACGCAATTGTCTGCAATTTTCACGCCTGGTAAGACTGCTACATTAGCACCTAACCACACATTATTTCCAATGCTTATAGGCACTCCATATTCAGTTTTTAGACGCTCAATAGGATCAATCGGGTGAGTAGCCGTCGAGATCATCACATTGGGGCCAAACATTACGTTGTCGCCAATATCAACTCGGCAAACATCAATAATAATGAGGTTATGATTGGCATAAAAATTTTTACCAATATTGATGTTATAACCATAATCACAAAAGAATGTTGCCTCCATATGAGCCATACCAGAAAAGTTTATTAAATCAGTTAAATGCCCCATGCGTTGTTCAACTAAAGTAGGATCAGCAAGGTTAAATTGGTGACATACTTTTTTAGCTCGCATACGTTGCTGCAATAATAATGGATCTGATGCATCGTAGGATAAACCTGCCAACATTTTTTGTTGTTCACTTTGTTGAACTTCTAAATTTTTATTTTTCAATACCTTGCCTCTAATTGTATTAGTGATAAAGGAGTCTGTTGTCACTAATCTGTATTTAATCTATTTAATAGTCCCTTACGAACAGCAGGCCACTCTTGATTGATAATCGAAAAAACCACTGTGTCACGATAACAGCCATCTGCATCTAATTGTGCATTTCGTAAAATACCATCTTGTTTTGCTCCAAGATGACTAATAGCGGTTCTCGATGCTTGGTTATGCCAATGAGTACGAAATTCAACAGCAATCGCTTCTAAACTTTCAAACGCATATTGCAGTAATAAATATTTACACTCGCTGTTCACTCGCGTTCTCTGATAACTTTTGGCATACCAAGTATGACCAATTTCAACGCGTTTGTTGATCGGGTCTGCATTACAAAATCGTGTTGAACCTATTAATTGTCCAGTTTTATTATCAATAACAACAAAAGCTAGCGCTCTACCTGATTTTTTTTCATTTAATGCAAAATCAATATAACTATCAATGGTTTCATGTGAAGGGATACTAGTAAACCATAAATTCCACAGTTCACCATCTGCAGCTGCTTCAAGCAGTGAATTCGCATGTTGTTTTTGTAATAATTGTAGACTGATACTGTTGCCAACTAACTGCGTTTCAGATAACCAAACTTTACTTTCCATGCAATATCCCTCCCCAACTGAAGTGTAATTAATCAATACATTTAATAACTTAACGCAAATAAATATACACTAATTTATAATGTAAAATGTGCACTGACAGCATAGTTTATTTGTTAATTAATAATTAATTTTGTTATTTTTTGTTGGAGATATTACAATCAGAGGTTGATGATATTGAAAATATAACGATGTTTACAATAAGGAATATAATCTGCTATAAAGCAATGGTATTTTCCCTATAAGTAACCCATTTAGCGCAACTTAAAGATTAGTGAATAATATGTTATTAGACCCTTATTACAATGAATGTAACAACATCATAAGCATTACTGGCGAGCAAGCGAGTCAGTTTGCCAAACAGCAATGTCAAGATTTCAACCCTATTCATGATCCTGATAACAAACGTTTTTGTGTACCAGGTGATCTACTGTTTTCTTTAGCCTTGCTCAAATACGGTATCAGTGAATCCATGAACTTTGAATTTACGGGTATGGTTGGTGATAATGTTGGTTTATTATTTCCAGAAGCATCCGAGCAACGTATTGTTGTGACAAACGGTCAAGGAAAAAGTGTATTAGAGGTTGAGAAACAAGGCGAGACGAGTTTTGATTCAAACTTACTTGAAGCTTTAGTCAAAAACTATGTGATTTTTTCTGGTCAAAACTTTCCAACTTTATTATTGCCATTGATGCAGAAAAATCAGGTTATGTTTAACCCTGCTCGCCCGTTGGTAATGTATAACAG
>JBALXF010000257.1:0-5131 GCA_036961085.1 Psychromonas sp. | reverse complement strand
TTGGCGGCACGTCACTAGCAAATGCCGAACGTTTCAATCAAGTTGCTAATATTGTTATTAATAATCAGCAACAATCTCAAATCGCTTTAGTATTATCTGCACCTGCAGGGGTCACTAATAATCTCGTCGCTGTGGTAGAGAAAACCAGTAAAGGTCTTTCTTCAGAAAGCCACTTAACGGATATTCAACGCATTTTTGCTGATTTAATCCAACAGCTAAAAAATAGCTATTCTGAGTTTGCCGATGATTTACTAAAAACTATTTTTGAACGTGAACTATCGCATTTAAGTGATCTACTTGAAGGGGTTCGTTTATTGTCACAGTGTCCTGCAAGTATCGAGGCACAGATTTTAAGTAAAGGTGAATTACTCAGTGTCGCCTGTATGAAGCAACTCTTAATTGCGAAAGGGCATGCAGTAGAAATCATTAAACCACAAGAGAAGCTTATCTCTTATAAAGGTGGTTATCTAGAAGCTCAGATTGATATTAAAGCTTCTCGAGCGTTACTCGCTAAAAAAGCGACGCTAAAAAATACAATATATATCATGCCTGGATTTACAGCTGGTAATGAGAAAGGCGAAACAGTGGTATTAGGGCGTAATGGCTCTGACTATTCTGCTGCTGTATTAGCTGCCTGCTTAAAAGCTGAGTGCTGCGAAATTTGGACAGATGTAGATGGTGTGTATAGCTGCGATCCACGCTTAGTTGAAGATGCTAAATTATTAAGTTCACTCAGTTATGCTGAAGCAATGGAGCTTTCTTACTTTGGGGCAAAAGTATTACACCCTAAAACAATCGGACCGATTGCTCAGCATCATATCCCTTGTTTGATTAAAAACACTCATAATCCACAGGCTCCCGGTACCTTAATTGGTGCGGAATATAGCGATGATGAATTAGAAGTAAAAGGTATTTCTGATCTCAAAAATATTACCATGATCAGCATTTCTGGTGCCGGTATGAAAGGCATTGTAGGAATGGCTGGACGTATTTTTACCACTATTTCTAGATCTGGAGTATCACTTATTTTAATCAGTCAATCTTCTTCTGAATACAGCGTAAGCTTTGGTATTCACGATGTAGATACTGAAAAAACGGTGGCTGTTTTAGAAGAGGAATTCTCTCTAGAACTTGATAACAAACTATTAGAGCCTATTAACGTTGTCCGTAACCAAGCGATCGTATCCTTGGTTGGTGACGGTATTAAAAGTACTAAAGGTGTTGCCGCTCGTTTCTTAATGGCATTAAACCAAGCTTCTATTAACGTCACTGCGATTGCCACTTCATCGGAAGAACGTTCTATTTCAGCAGTAGTTGCTAATCGGAAATCACAAGAAGCAGTTATTGCTTGTCATCAATGTTTCTTCAGCAGCACGCAGTATATTGACCTGTTCTTAATTGGTTGTGGTGGTGTTGGTGGTGCGTTGGTTGATCAAATTCATCGTCAGAAAGAATACCTAGCGCAGCGTAATGTTCATGTTCGTGTTTGTGGCGTGGCCAATAGCCGAGCAATGCTGGTCGATGAAAAAGGTATTGCACTAGATAATTGGCGCGATCTGTTAAAAGATGCAACACAGCCGTTATCACTTTCTAAAATGCAAGCATTGGTGAATGATTCTCATATCATTAACCCTGTTATTGTCGATTGTACAAGTAACGATGCCATTGCTGCTCGTTATGTTGATTTCTTAGGTGCTGGTTTCCACGTAGTTACAGCGAATAAAAAAGCCAATACAAGTAGCATGGACTACTACCATCAGTTACGTTTAACTGCACTGATGAAACGTCGTAAATTCCTTTACGATACAAACGTAGGTGCAGGTCTGCCAGTTATTGAAAACATGCAAAACTTATTTAATGCAGGTGATCAACTAGTTAAGTTTAATGGCATTTTATCGGGGTCATTATCATTTATTTTTGGTAAGCTTGATGAAGGTAAATCATTCTCAGAAGTGACCACAGAAGCACGCAACATGGGGTTCACTGAACCTGACCCTCGTGATGATTTAAGTGGTACGGATGTGGCGCGTAAACTGCTTATTTTAGCACGTGAAGCGGGCATGGAAATCACGCTAGATGATGTTGAAATCGAACAAGCATTACCACCAGGTTTTGATGATACTGGCACGGCAGATGAGTTCATGGCACGTCTTCCGGAAGCGGATGCTTACTTTAAAGAGTTACAAGCAAAAGCAGAAAAAAAGAATCAAGTGTTACGTTACATCGGTAGTATTATTGATGGGAAATGTAAATGTAGCATCCAAGCTGTTGATCCAGATGACCCATTAAACAAAGTTAAAGATGGTGAAAATGCATTAGCGTTTTACAGCCAATATTATCAGCCAATTCCATTAGTATTGCGCGGATACGGTGCTGGTACTGAAGTAACTGCTGCCGGGGTATTTGCAGATGTATTGCGTACCTTGAACTGGAAGCAAGAGTTTTAATTGGAACTCTGAATTATTTTTTTAGATAAACTGTTTTAAAGTGCTCGTATCTTCGGTAATGAGCACAGAACAAATTCAGATACAGGGATTTTAGTATGTCATTAGTGGTTTATGCGCCTGCTTCAACAGGAAATGTGAGTGTTGGTTTTGATGTCTTAGGTGCTGCATTAACACCTATCGACGGTCAACAGTTGGGAGATCGCGTTAAAATTAGCGAGGGTGGGGAAGCATTTAGCTTTGCATGTGTTGGTCGTTTTGCTAACAAATTACCGACAGATCCAAAAAAGAATATCGTTTATGATTGTTATGTAGCGTTTAAAGAAGCATTACAAAAAACATCTACGACCTTATTAAATGTAGATATTACGCTTGAGAAAAACCTGCCTGTAGGTAGTGGATTAGGATCGAGTTCTAGTTCGATTGTTGCTGCATTAGAAGCATTAAACGCATTACATAAACATCCATTGGATGAAAAAATAATGTTGGCAATGATGGGGGAGATGGAAGGTCTAATCAGTGGTAGTGTGCATTATGATAACGTCGCACCTTGTTACCTAGGTGGTATTCAATTAATGATCAATGAAGGTGATATTATCAGTCAAACTGTGCCTTCGTTTAAACAGTGGTATTGGGTTGTAGCCTACCCAGGCATCTCTATTTCTACCTCTGAAGCACGTGAAATTCTCCCTGCGCAATATCGACTAAGTGAAACCTTAACTTATGGTCGACGTTTAGCGGCTTTTGTACACGCAAGTCATACTAATCAGCCTGAACTTGCTGCAAAAATGTTGAAAGATGTAATCGCTGAACCGTATCGTTCTAAATTGATCCCGGGCTTTAAAGAAGCGCGTCTTACTGCTGAGCAATCGGGTGCTTTAGCGATGGGGATCTCAGGCTCAGGGCCGACCGTATTTGCAGTATTAACCGATTTAACACAAGCCCAATCTTTACAACATTGGTTAACAGAAAATTTTCTTCAAAATGATGAAGGATTTTGTCATATTTGTCGTCTTGATCAACAAGGCGCACGCGTGCTAGGGACAGAACTATGAATTTATACAATATCAAAGACAACAGCGAACAAGTTAGTTTTCAACAAGCTGTTAAACAGGGGTTAGGGCGAGGACAGGGCCTGTTTTTTCCTGATGAAATTCAACCGCTTGCTGATGTAGATGCACTTTTAGAAATGAATTTGGTGGATCGTTCGACAGAAATATTGAGTCATTTAATTGGGGACGAGCTAACTAAGTCAGAAGTAAACAGTATCGTATCTCAAGCTTTCACATTCCCTGCTCCGGTAAAAAAAATAAGCGAAAATATTAATGCGTTAGAACTTTTTCATGGCCCAACATTGGCGTTTAAAGATTTTGGCGGACGTTTTATGGCTCAATGTCTAGCGCAATTTAAAGATGATGGAAAAATAACGATTTTAACCGCAACATCTGGCGATACTGGTGCTGCAGTAGCGCATGCATTTTATAATATGAAAGATGTGAATGTTGTGATCCTTTACCCTAAAGGCAAGATCAGCCCTCTTCAAGAAAAGTTATTTTGCACACTCGGTGGTAACATTACGACGGTTGCAGTGACGGGAACTTTTGATGATTGCCAAGCTATGGTTAAACAGGCATTTGATGACCAAGAGCTTAAACAAGCAATTGGTTTAAACTCTGCTAACTCAATTAATATAAGTCGCCTTGTTGCACAGATTTGTTACTACTTCGAAGCGTTTGCACAATTATCTACAGCACAGCGTAAACAGTTAGTTGTTTCTGTTCCAAGTGGTAACTTTGGAGATTTAACGGCGGGTTTATTAGCTAAGGCACTAGGTTTACCGATTAAACGTTTCATCGCTGCAACTAATGAAAATGATACCGTTCCACGTTATCTTCGTGATGGTGCTTGGTCTCCTAAAGCAACGATTGCAACGCTTTCAAATGCGATGGATGTTAGTCAACCTAATAACTGGCCACGTATCGAAGAGCTATTTAAGGTAAAAGGTTGGTCTTTAGCAGAATTAGGCTACGGTAAACTGAATGATAATGAAACGCGAACAGCGTTAACCGCTTTAGATAAGCTTGGTTATTTATGTGAACCGCATGGTGCAATCGCCTATAGTGAATTATCAAAGCAGTTAGTTGATGGTGAAAATGGTTTGTTTTTATGTACCGCTCACCCAGCTAAGTTTAAAGAGAGTGTTGAAGAGATCTTAGGGCGTGAAATTTTTATTCCTGAAGAATTAGCTAGCCGCGCGGATCTAGAATTGTTGTCTAAAGAGTTACCTGTCGATTTCGCAGTAGTTCGTGAATTGCTGATGTCTCTATAGTTACAATTATTTAAACACAACTATCAATATCTAAGGCATATTTTATATGCCTTTCGGAGAAAAAGATGGGCAAGGTATTAAATGATCTTTTACAACAGCTCAAATTAGAAAAAATAGAAGAAAACCTATTTCGGGGAGATAGTCAGGATCTCGGTTTAGGTGTGGTTTTTGGTGGGCAAGTAATGGGCCAAGCTATTTCTGCTGCCAAAGAAACCGTCCGTGAAAATCATCAAGTCCATTCTTTTCATTCCTACTTCTTACGTCTAGGCGATACTGAAAAGCCGATTGTTTATGATGTAGAGCGTATTCGAGATGGTAATTCACTGTCTGCACGACGCATTAAAGCGATTCAACATGG
>JBALXF010000256.1:0-5150 GCA_036961085.1 Psychromonas sp. | reverse complement strand
TTGTTATAAAATCTCTATGTAGAATAACTATACTTCAATTTTATGCCTAGCATCTCAGCACAATTTGCCTTGCTGACGGTGCATCTTGAAGTATCATGGGTATAACTGTTCGCGACTTGAAGAACTTCATTTAAATTAGCCCATAGTGACTAATTGCTCATGCAACTTAGAAACCTCATCCCTTAATTGTGCTGCTTTTTCAAACTCTAGCTCTTTAGCATAAGCAAACATTTGTTTTTCTAACTTAGCTATCTGTTTAAGAATATCTTGCTCACTATGGATTTCATATGTCGCTTTATATTCAGCCACTTTGTCTTGCTTGGAATTGCCTTTTTTAAGATTGCGTTGCCCAAGCTGCATAACATCGTTAACTTGTTTTGATAAGCCTTGCGGGATAATGCCATTATCCTTATTAAATTGATCTTGCACTATGCGTCTGTCTTCAGTCACCTTGATCGCTTTTTGCATTGAGCCTGTGACCCGAGCCGCATACAAAATTGCCTTTCCTTTCAAATTACGTGCAGCGCGCCCCATGGTTTGAATTAAGGAACGCTCAGAACGCAAGAAGCCCTCCTTATCAGCATCGAGTATGGCAACTAAAGAAACCTCTGGTATATCCAACCCTTCACGCAATAAGTTAATCCCAATTAACACATCAAACACACCTAAACGTAGATCACGAATTATCTCTACACGCTCAACGGTATCAACATCAGAATGTAAATAACGCACCTTGATATTATGTTCGCCCAAGTAATCGGTAAGATCTTCAGCCATACGTTTAGTTAACGTTGTCACTAAAACGCGTTCTTTCAAAGGTACACGTATATTTATTTCAGAGAGTAAATCATCAACTTGGGTAGTAACTGGGCGCACCTCAATAATAGGGTCTAGTAAACCTGTCGGCCTGATAACCTGCCGTATAATATCATTTTCAGACTTATCTATTTCGTAATCACTTGGCGTTGCAGAAACAAAAATAGTTTGTGGTGATATTTTTTCAAATTCACTAAATTGCAGTGGACGATTATCTAAAGCGGAAGGCAAGCGAAAACCATAATTAACCAAGTTTTCTTTACGCGAGCGATCGCCTTTATACATGGCACCAATTTGTGGCACAGTAACATGGCTCTCATCAATAATTAATAAACCATCTTTTGGTAGGTAATCAAATAGAGTAGGAGGAGCTTCTCCATGAGAACGTCCTGACAGGTAGCGAGAATAGTTCTCTATGCCAGAGCAATAACCCAACTCATTCATCATCTCAATGTCATACAAGGTACGCTGACTTATACGCTGCTCTTCAACTAACTTGTTTTGCTCAATAAACTCTTTTTTACGCTCATTTAACTCTACTTTAATCTGATCAACGGCTTTTAATATTTGCTCTCTGGGTGTGACGTAATGTGTTTTAGGATAGATGGTAACCCGTGAAAGCTTATCTAACTGTTGCCCTGTAAGCGGATCAAACACTGAGATTTGCTCAACTTCATCATCAAATAGCTCAATCCGTAATGCTTCTTTTTCTGAGTCCGCCGGAAAAACATCGATAACTTCACCTCTGACACGAAATGTGCCTCGACTTAATTCAGTTTCGTTGCGGTTATATTGTAAGTCGACCAGACGTTGTAGGATATCGCGACTGGAAATCACTTCACCCAGAGTAATATGCAGCATCATTTTTAAATAAGCGGTGGGATCGCCCAAGCCGTATATCGCCGATACCGAGGCAACCAATACCACGTCCTTACGCTCTAACAAGGCTTTAGTTGCAGAGAGACGCATCTGTTCTATATGTGCATTAACAGCAGCATCCTTTTCAATAAACGAGTCAGAGCTTGGTACATAAGCTTCAGGTTGATAATAATCATAATAAGAAACAAAGTACTCAACCGCATTGTTAGGAAAAAATTCTTTCATTTCTCCATATAATTGAGCAGCGAGTGTTTTATTAGGCGCGAGAATTAATGTAGGACGATTCACCTGTGCAATGGTATTGGCTAATGTGAAGGTTTTTCCAGACCCAGTCACACCGAGTAATGTTTGGTAAGCAAGACCCGATTCAAGCCCATCAACTAACTGTTCAATCGCTTGAGGTTGGTCACCTGCTGGAGAAAATGGAGAACAAATCTGAAACTTTTTTGTCATAGGAACCTCGATGATGAGAATAGCGCTATAATACGCCCCAGATCGACCAAATCAACTGTAATAACTCTCAAATCAAGTTTTTTCCAGCAGGATCTTTATCCCTCACAAGCCGAAAACAATCAAAAAAAACATGTTTACAAAAAAAAATATTCCAAACGTGCATTTTCATGTGTTTCATAAACAATAAACAGCCTTTTAAAAGGAATTAAAATATTATAAAAAAACAACCATAGTTAATAATAAAGAATCAGTTTATAACTATTTGTAAAAATTACTTAATTTGTTAACAAATTTAAATGGATGTTTACCTATTCAATTGTCAATAGACTTTTACAAATTTAGATACAAAGCATTCACAAAATTAATTCAACTAAGGCACTATTTATATTTTAAGTGAATACTAACCTCAATTACACACAAACCACCATTGACATTAATAAACCATTGTTTTTAAAGCAATTTTATTTTTAGTTTGTTTTTCCCTCAATGTAACGCGAAGTGAGTAACAACGGGGCTTGCAGACACTTTTAATAAATGTTCCCACAGAGTTATCCACAGAAAAAGTGGATAACCATAACAAAGCTAGAAACCATAGGGCTTGCAGTCAACTTTAAGAATATTGAAAGGATCTTTATGAAATAGTTATCAGCTAGATCTTTGTGTTTTTTTCAATAAAAGATAATAATTTATACAAATGCAAAGAATATTAACTTAGAGGTAGCTAAGCCATTAAAATGACAATAATTAAATATTTCCAGCATGAGTCGTTGTTCACATAAAATTTAAATTTTATGTGATTATAAGAACCACCGAAGTGAATGATTTGCTATCATTTAGAATCCACTCTCTTTACTGCTAGGAAAGCATAATCTTGATTTATTTACACCTGAAAAAAATACGAACAATAGCACTGGCACTGTCCGCCCTTTTTTTATTTTCTTGTAGCAGTACATCAAGCACAATGCTACTTGAACCTGAAATCGTTAATGAAGAAAAACCCCAATCCCTGAATAATAACATTAATTGGTCGTTATCAAGTCAAGATCAACGTATTGCTCATTATCTAATTGAAATAAGCACGGGTGATGATGTAGCAACACTTATTAATGAAGAAAAAAGTAGCCGCTTAATTATTCAAAAAGCGTTACATGAGCAATGGAAAGCACGTGGTTTAAAGTTTACTGACAATAGCGATTACAAAATTGATATCCAACTTATTAAGTTACTAGGAGAAGTTGAACAGGCTTCTTTCAATCATCAACTTAATTCGAATATTGTAATCAAAGTTAAATTAAGCTCTGAGCAACAAATATTCAGTAAAACATTCACCTCTCATTTTTACTCAAAACGTCCATTTAGTGCTAACAGCGATAAAATTAGTGAACAATTGAATGACCAATTATCACAACTTTTAAATGAAATAATCCAAGATCCTGAACTTAATACTAAACTTCAGCAATTTTAATATAGGAATAACTATGAAGCACCTTCTCGCAATATTTTTACTGATCACTAGCACATCTATTTTTGCAGCACAAAACCCAACTGTATTAATGGATACATCTGAAGGGGAAATTAGAATTGAATTATTCCCTAATGAAGCACCTAAAACCGTTTCTAATTTTTTAGATTACGTACAAACAGATGGTTTTAAGGAAACAACTTTTCACCGTATAATAAAAGACTTTATGATCCAAGGCGGTGGCTTTAAAGTATCAGGTGAACAAGCTTCTACGCTAAAATCTGTACAAAATGAGTCTCGTAACGGCTTACAAAATGATCGTGGCACAATTGCTATGGCGAGAACAAATAGCCCTCACTCAGCTACTCGCCAATTCTTTATTAACCATAAAGATAATCAGTTTTTAGATGGCAATAGCAGTAAATGGGGATATACAGTATTTGGTAAAGTAACTTCAGGTATGGATGTTGTTGATAAAATAGCATCTGTAAAAACAGGAGCAGGAGACAAACCAGTACAACAGGTAACTATTAACAGTATTGTTTTAGTTGATGCGAGTATGTAGGGGTAAAACCTAACATAAGTACGTAAGAGTAATTATAAATTACTCTTACGTACTGTATTCAGCCATATTTCTTGTATTGAAAAATAAACTTTATTTATCAAACGCTTAATTGACTTTTAGGTAATGCAACATTCACTTCTAATACGGTCATATCATCATCCGCTTTATCATTAAATTCACATTTAACATCATCACTAGATATATCCATAAATTTACGAATAACCATGACAATTTCTTTTTGCATCTCAGGTAAGTATGCTGGGCTTGCAGCACCTGAAGTCTCATGTGCAACAATGATTTGTAAGCGATCTTTGGCTAATTTAGCACTTCCCTTCTGAGGCTTTTCTTTTCTAAAATATTGTAATAATCCCATGCTAAACTCCAAATAAACGGCTTAAAAACCCTTTCTTTTCACAAGTAGTAAAACGAAAATCACGTTCTTCTCCAAGTAAACGGTCAACGGCATCTTGGTAAGCTTTTCCTGCATCACTCTCTTTATTTAATATAACAGGCTCACCTAGATTTGATGCATTTAGTACATGCTGAGATTCAGGTATTACCCCTAAAAGATCAATCCCCAATAAATCATCAATATCTTCGATACTTAACATCTCTTCACGTAAAACACGCTCAGGACTATAACGGGTAATAAGAAGATGCACTTTTACCGGATCTAATTGCTGCTCAGCACGATATGACTTACTAGATAGCATGCCTGTAATACGATCTGAGTCACGTACAGATGAAACCTCTGGGTTTGTAGTTACGATAGCTTCATCGGCAAAATAAAGCGCCATCATCGCACCTTGCTCGATACCTGCAGGTGAATCACAAATAATAAAGTCAAAGCCGTCTTCTTTTAGCTCTGCAATAACTTTTTCAACACCTTCTCGAGTCAAAGCATCTTTATTACGTGTTTGTGAAGCAGGAAGAATAAATAATCCATTAACACGTTTATCTTTCACTAATGCTTGC
>JBALXF010000255.1:0-5160 GCA_036961085.1 Psychromonas sp. | reverse complement strand
CTGAGCCCGATATTTCAGCAAATATCATCGATACACCGACATTCACCATAGATAAACCACCGCGGACAAAGCCGACCAATGAATTAACAAAGTTTATCAGACGTAATGAAATACCGCCGGTATTCATCAATGAACCGGCAAAGACAAACAGTGGGATAGATAATAGAGTGAACTTAGACGCGCCCTCAAACATTGATAATCCAGCATTATAAATGGTGTCAATATCACTCGCATATACCATTCCTGCTAGGGCAACACTGCCAATAGCAATACCAATAGGTACATTTATCATTACTAATGCAATTAATAATACTAATATAACGATTGAGATCATTTCACTGTCTCCATAACTTCAGCCATCTCTTTTTTGGCATCACGAATCGCTTCTTCAATTTCTTCATCTTCAGCGCTTGAACCGTTCATGACCATATCCCATGCTTTCGGCATTGAACAAATTTGTGCGGCGACAAATAAAGCAGCACCAATTGGTAGCGCAGATTGGGTGAACGTTAATGGGATCCATGTAAGGCTAGTTAACGTTTCATCACCATAAATGCCAAGCAAGTAATACCCAGCCCAAGCCATAGTGACAAAAAATCCGATAACAATAACTTCACTTAATACAAATAAAAGCTTTCTATACATTAAGGACATACTCGCAACTAAGCCACCAAATCCCATATGTGAACGTTTCAGTGCGCAATAAGCAGAGCCGTAAAATGTTAACCATGCTAATAGGTTCGAAGACACTTCATCTGCCCAATACAGAGATGCTCCTAAATAACGGGTAAAAACGGAAGTGATGATAATTATCGCTAAGACAGAGAGTATGGTCACTGAAATCGCAATTAATATTGTCTCTAATACTTGGGATATTTTATCGAGGTAAACCTTAATTGACATAACGCCCTCTTTTTAATATAGATAAAAATTGCCGCGAGAAACTCACGGCAATATGGCTTATTTTTGTTGTGCTTTTTCTAACATAACCTTGCCATTCGGGACATTGGCAATAAAATCATCATAGATAGGTTGGCTTGCATCAACGAAAGACTGGTGGTCGGCAACATTGATTTTCATACCGCCAGCAACAAGTTTATCTTTTAAAACACCTTCAAGCTTGGCTGCTTCTGCATACCCCCATTGCTGTGCAATGTATGATGACTCTTTAATGATTGCTTTCACGTCATCAGGTAATTTTTTGTAACTTTTGCTACCCGCAGTTAAGTATGCTGGTGTGTAAACATGATTTGTTACAGATAGGTATTGTTGAACTTCATTTAGCTTGGCTGAATAAATGTTTGTGTATGGATTTTCTTGCCCGTCAATAACCCCGGTTTGTAAACCAATGAACACATCACCGAATGACATTGGTGTTGGATTTGCGCCCCAGTTTTTAAACATTTTTACACGCCAAGAGCTGTTTGGTGTACGAATTTTTAAGCCTGCAAGATCTGCTGGTGTATTGATCGGTTTTTTGGAATTGGTAATATTTCGGAAACCATTTTCCCAAAAACTAATGATGGTATAACCTTTTTTCTCTGCCGCTGGTGCGATATAAGGCCAAACCACATCTTTCTCAATCTGCGTCACTTGTGCACGATCAGATACTAAAAAAGGAAGTTCGAATAGTGCCATTTCAGGAACAGTAGTCGCAAGCGTCGAGCTTAATAAAGCAATATCAATCGTGCCCAATTTTAATTTCTGTTGAACATCTTTGTCTTTACCAAGTTGGGCAGCACCAAAAAACTTCATTTGGTAATCCAAACCTGCTTTAGTGAACTCTTTATTTGCAGTGTCAGTAAATACTTTTGTGGTGTTGTACTGCAGTGAATTAAGGCCTGCACTTGTTGCAACTTTAATATCTTTTGCTAAAGCACCGGTTGATAATAATGCAGCTGCTACTGCGATACTGACTACTGTTTTAATTTTATACATGTGGCTTCCTATTCAGATTAATTTATGTAACTTCCAATTTACGGTTAACTATCTGGAACTCTTTAAATCATATAACTCCTTTTTATATACTAAATTCTTTATCGATCTCCTTGATACGTTCAACTTTGATGGTTGAAGGACCATCTTTGAACTCTGACACTAACCACACATCAATAATCGACTTAGCTAATTCACTGCCAATCACCCTCGCACCCATGGTAATAATTTGTGCATCATTACTTTTTCTTGCACGTTCAGCTGAAAAAGTGTCATGACACAAGGCTGCGCGAATACCTGGGATTTTATTTGCGGTGATGCAAACACCAATTCCAGTCCCACATAAAATAATGCCTCTTTCATGTTTGCCATTTTTCACAGCCAGACCGACAGCTTTTGCAATATCCGGATATAAAGGCCCTGTTTTATCAATCACACCATAATCAAGAGTCTCATGACCCTTCGTGGCTAGATGCTCTTTAATGATTTCTTTAAGTTCGATTGCCGCATCATCGCAACCAATTGCAATAGACATTACGCCTCCTATTTACCAGGTCAAATGAACACTACTAGTTCATATGTTTATTTCGAAGGTGACTATAATGCAATAATTAAATTAACGCACAAAATTAACTCAATAATTCATCAAACTGCCCACAAACTCACAACACACTGATAACATTTAAATACAGATCAATTAATTGATAACTGACATTGAAAAAGCAGGAAATTGTACTAATAGAAAATTAATTATTGCTTAATCATAAAATTACAATGATAAAATAACCAAATGATAGCAATATAACAACAGGTCAAATGAACAACATGCATTCATAAGTTAGGGCAATTAAAATAACTAATTACTTGGTATTTGGTACTTACTGAAGGATTGGGTAGTTGAACAATGTTAGGCAGGATTAGGAACAATCAAAAATAAGATCGTTAAATGAATGGCAACTAGGAACGCATCAGAAGTGTATCTGATATCATTTTTAAAATGGCCAGCATAAAAAAGGCTAACCAATTGCTTGGTTAGCCTTTTATTTAGCTTGTTAGAAAACTAAGTCGCTAGATTTGTTAGTTTAACATTAGCCAGTAATACGTTTATGTAACTCTTGTACCGTATTAACAGTTGCTTCTGGTGCCGTTGGGTCAGCAAGGTGAGCCTGACATGTTGCTAAGGCACCATTTAGTGTTGTTGTGTAGTTTACTTTATAACGTAATGCTGCACGACGTAATTGACGAGAATCTTCAATCGCAACACGACCTTCAGTGGTGTTAACCATGTAGGTATATTCGCCATTTTTAGTTCTATCTAAAATATGAGGACGACCTTCATGTACTTTATTAACTGTACGAACGTAGATTCCTGCTTCTTTAAGTACTTCTGCGGTACCTTTAGTTGCATCGATTGCATAACCTAAGTCTAGTAATTTAACCGCAAGTTTTGCAACACGTTTTTTGTCGCTGTTACGTACAGATATTAAAGCACGACCGATATTTGGCACATCTTTAATAGAACCTAATTCAGCTTTTGCATAGGCTTCAGCAAACGTATCACCAGCCCCCATAACTTCACCAGTACTGCGCATTTCAGGACCTAAGATAGGATCTGAACCGGGGAACTTATTGAATGGTAATACCACTTCTTTAACCGAGTAGTATGGTGGAATAACTTCTTTAGTTACGCCTAGCTCTTTCAATGTTTTACCAGCCATAACACTTGCACCAATCTTAGCGATTGGAACGCCTGTCGCTTTAGAAACAAACGGTACAGTACGAGCTGCACGAGGATTCACCTCAATCATGTAGATTTCGTTGTTTTTAACTGCTAGCTGAGTATTCATCAAACCAATTACACCTAATTCCAATGCAAGTTTACGAATGTACTCACGCATCTCATCTTGGATTTCAGCGCTTAATGTATAAGCAGGTAGTGAACATGCTGAGTCACCAGAGTGAACGCCAGCTTGTTCAATATGCTCCATGATACCACCGATAACTACATCAGTACCGTCACAGATTGCATCAATATCAACTTCGATCGCGTCATCTAAGAAACGGTCCAGTAATACTGGAGATTCATTAGAAACACTAACCGCTTCTTTGAAGTAACGACGTAAGTCAATTTCATCATAAACGATTTCCATTGCACGACCACCTAATACATAAGATGGACGAACAACTAACGGGTAACCAATTCGTTTAGCTGACTCAACCGCTTGTTCTGTGGTTGTAACCGTATCATTTTCAGGCTGCTTAAGACCTAAACGCTGAATAGCTTGTTGGAAGCGTTCGCGATCTTCTGCACGGTCAATCGCTTCTGGTGAAGTACCGATAATTGGCACACCAGCAGCTTCAAGAGCACGAGCAAGTTTAAGAGGCGTTTGACCACCGTACTGAACGATAACACCCTTAGGTTTTTCAACACGTACGATTTCAAGCACATCTTCTAATGTAATTGATTCGAAATATAAACGGTCTGATGTATCGTAATCCGTCGAAACCGTTTCAGGGTTACAGTTCACCATGATTGTTTCATAACCATCTGCACGCATTGCTTGCGCCGCATGTACACAACAGTAATCGAATTCAATACCTTGACCGATACGGTTAGGACCACCACCGATAATCATGATTTTTTCATTATCTGTTGGGTTCGCTTCACACTCTTCATCATATGTAGAGTACATGTAAGCAGTATCAGAGGAGAACTCTGCAGCACATGTATCAACACGTTTGTACACTGGGTGTAGTTTAAATTTTTCACGTAATTTACGTACTTCTGTTTCAGAAATACCAATAACAGATGCGATACGGCTATCAGCAAAACCTTTGCGCTTAAGGCGCTTAAGTGCAGCTTCATCTAAACAACGTAAACCACCTTCAGCTAGTTTATTCTCTTCTAAAATTAAATCTTCGATTTGAACTAGGAACCAGTTATCAATCATAGTGATTTCATGGATTTCATCCATTGTCATACCTAAACGGAATGCATCACCGATGTACCAAATACGCTCAGCACCGGCTTCACGTAGTTCGTATAATACTTTTTCTTTTGCTGCAACTGGGTCTGTTAAATCAACCATTGGGCTGAAACCATCCGCGCCAACTTCTAAGCCACGTAGTGCTTTTTGAAGTGATTCTTGTTGGTTACGGCCAATTGCCATTACTTCACCAACAGATTTCATTTGCGTGGTTAGACGATCATTTGAATTAGCGAAT
>JBALXF010000254.1:0-5175 GCA_036961085.1 Psychromonas sp. | reverse complement strand
GGCTTGGTTTTGCTGACGGCTAATAATTGAATGTCATTGGCATTACGATCAACTTGATTAGCCAATACCGCTATATTTTGTTGCACATTTAAAATTTTTTTTGAAATATTAGTCATAATATATAAGGTTCTAATAAATATGGATATTACAGAATTGTTAGCTTTTAGTGTAAAGCATAATGCATCAGATCTACACCTTTCTGCGGGAGTTCCGCCGATGATTCGAGTAGATGGTGATGTGCGTAAGGTAAATGTACCCGCATTAGACCATAAAGAGGTGCATGGTTTAATTTATGACATCATGAATGATAAACAACGTAAGGATTTTGAAGAAGACTTAGAAACCGATTTTTCTTTTGAAATTCCAGATTTAGCGCGTTTTCGTGTTAATGCATTCAATCAACAGCGTGGTGCGGGCGCTGTTTTTCGTACAATCCCAAGTGAAGTATTAACCCTCGATGCTTTAGGCGCGCCTGCCATTTTCAAAAAAATATCAGAATTCCCACGCGGCTTAGTATTAGTGACTGGGCCAACGGGCTCGGGTAAATCAACCACCTTAGCGGCGATGATCGACTATATCAATGATACGCGTTACGAGCATATATTAACCATTGAAGATCCTGTCGAATTTGTTCACCAAACCAAAAAGTCGCTTATAAACCAACGTGAAGTTTTTAAAGATACCCTTGGTTTTGACCGCGCACTAAAAAGTGCATTGCGTGAAGATCCCGATGTTATTCTGGTAGGTGAGATGCGTGATTTAGAAACCATACGTTTAGCGTTAACTGCAGCGGAAACAGGGCACTTAGTATTCGGCACCTTACATACAACCTCGGCAGCCAAAACTATTGACCGTATTGTCGATGTATTCCCTGCTGCAGAAAAAAGTATGGTGCGTTCTATGTTATCGGAGTCATTACGTGCAGTTATTTCACAGACATTATTGAAAAAGAATGGCGGTGGGCGAGTTGCTGCGCATGAAATTATGATCGGCATTCCTGCTATTCGTAATTTAGTGCGTGAAGATAAGGTTGCGCAAATGTACTCAGTGATACAAACCGGGAAAATACATGGCATGCAAACGCTGGATCAATGTTTACGTGATTTAGTAAGTCAAGGTGTTGTTTCTCATGAAGATGCAGCACTAAAAGCGGCGGATCCAAAAACATTTTAAAGCGAGGCTAATATGTTAGATAAATTATTAATGCGAGTGCATCAGGAAAAAGCATCGGATTTGTATATCTCAGTTGGTTTACCAGCGACAGTTAAATTAAATGGCAGCTTAGAATCTATATCGGATACCAAATTAACCTCATCTGAGGTGTATTGTTTATTGAATGAAGCAATGGATGAAACACGTTTTGCGAATTTTGAACGCGATAAAGAAGCTAATTTTGCACTATCAGATCATGCAGCAGGGCGTTTTCGAGTCAGTGCCTTTATGCAAAAAGAACAACCCGGCATGGTTATTCGTCGTATTGAAGCTAAGATCCCTAGTTTTTCAGAGCTGAGCCTTCCGGAGCAATTAAAAGAGGTTAGCCTTGCAAAACGCGGTTTAATTTTATTTGTAGGGGCGACCGGGGCCGGGAAATCGACCACACAAGCAGCAATGCTTGGCTACCGCAATCGCAATTCATCAGGGCATATTTTAACCATTGAAGATCCTATTGAGTTTATTCATGAACATGAAAAGTCAGTAGTGACGCAAAGGGAAGTGGGCATAGATACCGAATCCTTTGAGTTAGGATTAAAAAATGCGTTACGCCAAGCGCCGGATGTTATTTTAATTGGTGAAATTCGTAGCCAAGAAACCATGGAGTTTGCGTTATCATTTTCTGAAACCGGTCATTTATGCATGGCGACATTGCATGCAAATAATGCCAATCAGGCACTCGATCGCATTATGCACTTAGTTCCCCCTGAGCGACATCGTCAGTTCTTATTTGATTTGTCGGTGAATCTTCGCGCAGTGGTTGCACAGCAGTTGATTCCGACTATTGATGGTAAGCAAAGACGCGCCGCTTTTGAAATTTTGTATACTACGCCTCTAATTGCAGAAACTATCCGTAATGGCGATTTGCATGAACTTAAAGGAATAATGTCTTCATCAACAGAACATGGCATGCAAACCTTTGATCAGGCATTATTTAAGTTATATGAAGACGGACTTATTGGTTATACTGAAGCCTTAGCCCATGCTGATTCGGCAAATGATGTCAGATTAATGATAAAACTACATTCGAAAAAACCTAAAGATAACTTAACGGTTGGTAGTTTTGATAGTGTCACTATCGATATCTAATTTGCTTTGATCTTGGTAACCACTCAGCACCTATTAAAATTTGTGGTTTTTTTAAAAAGAGACTGTAAATACTCAAGGCTAAGCTATTTATGCTTAGTTCAAGGCAAAAAATCGCAGTTTAGTGGTTTAAATACTACGTACATCCTGTACTTCGCTCGTTGAGCCATCCTGTGGATGTTCAAATTCATTCCTGATGAATTTGTGAGCATTTTTCAACGATGACAAATATGTCTGGAACATATTTGAATGGCTTTAGCCAGTCGTGAAACGATGAAGTACATGGATGTACCTCATAAATAAGCTTAAATTGCGACGATTTGAGTAGTTACTATTATGTAAATAAAAGCGACCTAGCGTCGCTTTTTTATTGTAAGGAATAAGAATGTTAGTTGTACTTTCCCCAGCAAAAACGCTTGATTTTGAAACCCCTGCACCGGTTGAAAAATTTTCACAGGCTACGCTACTTGAAGAAAGCCAAATATTGATTAATCGCTGTAAAAAATTGGCCATGCAAGATATCGCTTCGTTAATGAAAGTGAGTGATAAAATTGCAGGATTAAATGTAGCGCGCTTTAGCGAGTGGCAGGTGCCATTTTCATTAGATAATGCCAAGCAGGCAATATTCGCCTTTCAGGGCGATGTTTATACCGGACTACAAGCACAGACATTAACTGAAGAAAATATTAATTACGCACAACAACATTTACGCATGCTGTCGGGTTTATATGGGGTATTAAAACCATTAGATTTAATGCAGCCTTATCGTTTAGAAATGGGCACAAAACTAGATAACCAACGTGGCGCTAACTTATATCAATTTTGGGGAAACTTAGTTACAGAGACTCTTAATAAAGCTTTATCTGCACAAGGGGATAAGTTACTGATTAATCTGGCTTCAAATGAATATTTCAAATCGGTTAAAAAGAAACAATTACAAGGTCAGATCATTACGCCTGTATTTAAAGATCAAAAGAATGGGCAATATAAGGTAATTAGCTTTTATGCTAAAAAAGCACGTGGCTTAATGGCACGTTATATTATTGAGCAAGAAGTGACTGAGTTAGACAAATTAAAACAGTTTGATAGCGCAGGTTATTATTTTGTTAGCGAGCAATCGACAGAGACTGAGTTAATGTTTTATCGAGATGAGATGTAATCGGTCACGTTTGATCGTTGTTTGTTACTGAAGTTATATTGGGGCGCGGGGTTTAGCCCGCTTATTAGGTTTGCAGTAGATAACAGGTGGACTAAAAATAGGATGCGCTGAGCTTATCCGCTCATAAGACTCAACTATCGTTCAATTCGCTCCACGCCCCCAAACAAGTATTACCACGAAGTCACTACGCTTACACTGATATCACGAAGAAAAGCTTAAGAAAAATATCTACCCTTAGTGTTCTTCGTGCCTTCGTGGTTAATTGTTTACAGCTTTATTACCTTATTCTTCTGTTGTTTCTTCTTTTTTACCTTTACCAGCCCAGCTTGGTTTACCTTTCGCTTTCACTTTATGGTGACGCTGTTTACCCATATCTTCTTTTTTCTTCAAACGCTTAGCTTTCTGCTCTTTTTTCAGTTCTACAGCGCGATCTTTACTTTTTTTAGTAGGTTTCTTTTTCGGTTTACGCTGACTCAGTTGTGCTTCTTTATGTGTCGGGCGCAAGCCTTTGATCACTCGGCGTTTAAGGATTTGATCGGTATAACGTTCAACCTTAGCAACCATGTCAATATCATGTGCTTCAATCAGTGAGATTGCAGTCCCTTTTTTACCACCACGTGCAGTACGTCCAATACGGTGAACATAGACATCTGGGCTACGAGGCATATCGAAGTTAATTACATGAGTGATATCTGGCACATCAATACCACGAGCGGCAACATCGGTTGCGATCAAAATATTAACATTACCGGCTTTAAACTGTGTTAGAGCAAGATTACGTTTTTCTTGATCCATTTCACCACGTAAATAGTTACAGCTAATTTCTAGCTCTGCAAGTTGTGCAACTAATTCAGCTAGGCGATCACGTGTTTTAACAAACACGATCATTTTATTCTCTTGCTCATCAGCAATTGAAGGCTGTTGTAAGATAGTGGCTAACAACTGTAATTTATGCTCAGGGCTATCTGCAAGGTGGATCCACTGCATAATTTTACCACTTTCACGACGTGATACTTCAGCAGTTAACTGAATCGGATCGTTTAATACTTCACGACAAAATTCACGCAGTCCTTTTCCTTCTAATGTAGCTGAGAAAAGTGCGGTATGTTTACGCCAGCGAGTTTCACCTGCGATACGGTCCATTGCGCTAATAAAGCCCATATCTAACATGCGATCTGCTTCATCAAGGATCAATGTTTCAACTTCACGGCAATCAAATGCTTCTGAATCGATATATTCCATTAAGCGACCAGGCGTTGCGATTACGATATCAACAGTATCTGTGATCACTTCTTCTTGAGTTTCGTAAGAAATACCACCAATAATGTTACCGACGACTAGGTCAGTGCCTTCGGTTAACTGTTTTGCCACTTCACTAATTTGTGTCGCTAATTCACGCGTTGGCGTTAAAACTAAAATTCGAGCCGATCCACCTTTACGACGCGGGAAATCAATTAAACGCTGTATTGCTGGTAATAGGAATGCAAGGGTTTTACCTGTTCCTGTTGGCGCGCTAGCCATAATGTCACGCTCTTCCATTGCTGGTGGAATAGCTAAATTTTGAATGCTTGTTGGGCGTGTATGCCCGATTCTAGCAATGGCGTTTAATAAGTGGTGGTCGAGCTCAAGCGATTCAAAAGACATGCGGTTTTCCAATAACAATAAATAATAAATAGCATTATAAAGCAAAGATCACAGTTTTGGTTAAAATTGATACC
>JBALXF010000253.1:0-5177 GCA_036961085.1 Psychromonas sp. | reverse complement strand
GCTTCGTCGGTTAATTTTATACGGCATTGTCTTTGATTTCATTTCAATCACATATGGAACATATGCTCATGAAATAAAGCCTTCGACGGCTTTGCCTAAAAATAACCTACTGTGCCCAGTAAGTAGATAGAGTAATTTTTAGTCGACATAGTCTGTATAAACAGTACGTTATTAAAACTAACTAATAAGAAGAAAATAGGAACTACATAAGCGATGTTAAAAGTATTTGAAAGACTCGATCATACCCATGATGAAATTAATGATTCAATCACGTTGGATCAAGATACGCGTAAAAAATCACGTATTAAGGCTATTACAGATAAAGGCGCTGATATTGGCATCTTTGTTGAACGTGGGCATCCCCTTTTAGTGGGCGAAATACTAAAAACAGAATGTGGTTTTTTAGTTGAAGTTAAGGGGCTGGCTGAAGATGTATCAACGGCTATCGGCACTGATTGGCTGACGTTTAGCAAGGTCTGCTACCACTTAGGAAACCGTCATACATCACTGCAAGTAGGTGAATTATGGGTACGTTTCAAACCAGATCATGTGTTAGAGGAATTGGCTGAAAAGTACGGTTTGAGCATTGATAAAACCCCTGCTGTTTTTGAGCCTGAAAACGGTGCTTATGCTAAGCGCAGTGGTGGACACAGCCATAGCCATAGCCATTCACATGATGAAAGTCACGGTCATAGCCATGCATATTAATAGCGCTGATCCAACCAAACTTAATCGTCTGCTGCAATTATGTAGTGCTAACTTGCCAGTAGGTGGTTTTTCATTCTCACAGGGGTTGGAATATGCGATCGAGATGGAGTGGATCCGTTGCCAAAAAAGTACCTTTGATTGGGTTGAATTGAACTTAAATGAGTCTATTGCCCGTACCGATTTAGCGCTGATAAAGCATCTTTATCAGGCGTTACATGATGATGATTTTGCTAGTTTTAAACGCTACAACGAGTTGCTAATCGCTTGTCGAGAAAGTAGCGAACTACGCCTTGCAGATGTTGCGATGGGTAAAGCATTCGTGCGTCTTTTGAAGAACCTAGATAGTGTTGATAGTGCACCTTATCATCCGTTGTTTGATAAGCAGGAGGTCAGCTTTGTCGCTGTTTTTGCGGTCGCTGCTTACCTATGCAAACTTGATTTAGTTTCAGCACAAAGTGGTTACTGTTGGACCTACCTTGATAACCAAGTCGCCGCTGCGACCAAGTTGGTGCCATTAGGGCAAACTCAAGCGCAAAACCTATTGTTTGAGTTAAGTGAAAAAGTGAGTTCAGCCATTCAAATAGCAAACAGCATAGAAACTGAAGATATCGGTGCAAGCTTGCCACGACTTGCAATGGCAAGCGCCTGGCATGAGACTCAATATACGCGCCTATTCAGATCGTAATGGCTCATATCGTCACTATGAACCGTTACATTATGCAGGATTTAGACGTTAAAGCGCTCGAAGAATAAAACGATTTTATAGTTATAATTTAAAAAAATGAGAGAAAAAACATGAGAAAGAAACAGTTATTACGTATCGGTGTTGGTGGTCCAGTTGGTTCAGGTAAAACGGCATTATTAAGCCAATTATGTTTAGCACTACGCGATAAGTATTCGATGGCTGTAGTGACTAATGATATCTACACCTATGAAGATGCACAGTTTTTAACGCGTAATGATGCACTTAGCGCAGATCGTATTATGGGTGTTGAAACGGGTGGTTGTCCGCATACAGCAATTCGTGAAGACGCGTCAATGAACTTGGCTGCGATTGATGAGTTACATGAACGTCATCCAGATCTTGATTTTGTTTTGGTAGAGAGTGGTGGTGATAACCTCAGTGCAACCTTTAGCCCTGAACTTTCTGATTTAACGCTATACGTTATCGATGTTTCTGCGGGTGATAAGATCCCACGTAAAGGCGGTCCAGGTATTACTAAATCAGATCTATTGATCATCAATAAGATCGATGTTGCAGATCTTGTAGGCGCATCGTTAGATGTAATGGCTAGAGATGCTAAAAAGATGCGTGGCGATAAACCTTTTGTATTCAGTAATATGAAAACACAGCAAGGTTTAACAGATATCATCAACTTCATCGAAGTACAGGGAATGTTGAAATAAACAAAACCTTCAACACTATTTACAATATTAATTATAAATTTTAAAAAGGAATAATCATGAAATATTTTACACTAATTTTTACATTACTACTTAGCTCACAAGCATTTGCACACTCAGACCATGCACTTGGTGATGGAGTTTTACACATGCTTGTCCATGCTATTTTATTAGCATTGCTTGCTGCTGTTGCAGTGAAAGGTATTAGTTACTTTAAAAACAAGAAAAAACTAAAAATAAAAAGTTAATTGATAGAAACTGAAGGCTCCTAGCTAGCTGTGAAGTATTTAATTATATGGCGAGCTTGCTCGCTTTTTTGTGTATTGAACTTACTTGCTTCATTCTTTGTAAGCAATTAATTTTATTACATTAACCGTTTCTCTTCACGTGGATGTGTAAACCAAGTGATAGTGTTTAAAGTTAGCAGAAGGATTAGAACAAAAATTTATGGGACAGTATCCTAAGCTTCCAGCAAATTGCTAACTGCAAAACCTCTAATAGACTGAAATAAA
The DNA here is from genome assembly GCA_036961085.1 of Psychromonas sp. GTDB lineage: Bacteria > Pseudomonadota > Gammaproteobacteria > Enterobacterales > Psychromonadaceae > Psychromonas. The sequence goes on along the minus strand of JBALXF010000253.1, from coordinate 2,553 downwards.
AACAGCAGTAAAACCCAAAAACAATCAACCAACGTACTATTCCTACATTTCCGCACCAAATTGATCCATTATTAATCATAGATATATCTCCCCGCCCTCTTTAACTTAAAAAATAAAATAACTTAAAAACAACAACTTAAATAAAATAAAATCATCTAGACAGCTTTTTTATAAGATTGGTTCACTTATTGCATTACTCTATATTATGGAATGACTTTTTACGTTGAGAGAGGATTTATTAAATGTTTCAATCATTTATTAAACAACAACAACTTAGCTCTGATTTTATCAATCTAGCGAAAACACACTTTGTCCCTCTTGCCGAGGAGCTTATTGATAAACAACAAAGTGTTAAGCAGCAAAAACAGACAAGGACACCATTATTTGTTGGCATAAATGGTTGCCAAGGTTCAGGAAAATCGACTCTCTCTGATTTTCTCGCGCATTACATTCAGCAGAAAACAGCTTTAAAGGTGGCAGTACTCTCTCTCGATGACTTTTATTTTTCACAGCAAACTCGCGCTCAGTTAGCAGAGCAAATTCACCCACTGTTAAAAACACGTGGCGTACCGGGTACACATGATACGAATAAGATTCAACAAATCTTTACACAACTAACACAATCCTCTGGAGTACAGGCTTTACCGCGTTTTAATAAAGCCAGTGATGATCCGTATTGCAGTGAACAGTGGCCGCAAATTAACTTACCCGTTGATATAGTTATTTTTGAAGGCTGGTGTTGGGGAGTACAAGCGCAAACACAACAAGATCTTGTCGCCCCTATTAATAAATTAGAGCAACAATCCGACAAACATGCTGTTTGGCGTAATTATGTAAATCAAGCACTAAAAAATGATTATCTTCCTTTATACGAGCAGATCGATTTCTGGATATTTTTGAAAGCACCAAGTTTTAATTGTGTTTATCAATGGCGCCTTGAACAGGAGCAGAAACTACGTAATAAAACAGATATTGATGACCTTAGTAGCATTATGTCCGATCTGCAGCTATTTCAATTTATCCAGTTTTATCAGCGTTTAACAGAACATAGCCTAGCAACAATGGAAAACCGTTGTGATCTGGTTTTTTATCTTGATAAGAAACGCAAGATAAACAAAACCATGAGTAAAAAGCAGGATTATAAATGAATAAAAAAAACTTAGTTTTTACCGATTTAGATGGCACTTTACTTGACCATTACAGCTATCAAACTGATGCTGCAGAAGAAACTATCACTGCATTGAAGTTAAATGATATTCCAATTATTCCCAATAGCAGTAAAACACTGCAGGAGATATTGTTGATTCGTCGACAATTAAAATTGCAATCACCTTTTATTATTGAAAATGGTGCCGCTACCTATATTCCCGTCAACTATTTTAAATCTCAACCTAAAGGTACCCATCTAGAGAATGGCTTCTGGGTGAAACCATTTTGCCAAAAAAGCGATTACTGGCTGTCGTTATTATCTAAACATGCAACGCAATTTATCGATCTGTATCAGGGGTTCTCGCAGTTAACCCACCAACAATTAGCAGCACTTACCGGGCTTACTATTGAACAAGCCACACTGGCAAAAATGCGCCAATATGGCGAGCCTATTAACTGGCTAGGTTCGGCACAATCTAAAGTTGAATTTATTCATCATATGACAGCCTTAGGGGTGAATATTCTGCAAGGAGGACGTTTTTTACATATCAGCGGTCATTGCGATAAAGGGCAAGCGCAGGCATGGCTTGCTGAACAATATCAAAAACAGAGTCCAGAGAAGAGCATAGTAAGTATCGCACTGGGTGATAGTGATAATGATAGCGCTATGTTAGAACAAGCAAACATCGCAATTCAGATTAAATCCCCTGTGCATGGCTTTCCTAATTTAAAAAGAAAACAACAGGTTTACCAAAGTCATCACTTTGGCCCGATAGGATGGGCTGAATGTTTACATCAGGTTTTATTAGATCAGTTAATTGAACATTAAATCAGCACAAAAGGAGATTCAATTATGGCTGACTTTTATCAAAACGGTATTGTGACAACAATGCATAATTTGTCGCAACGTAGTAATCAAGATCTTGAAGCAGAGTTGCAGACGTTTTCAAAAATACGCCCAATGGGGCTTATTCTACCTTCACTTTTTTCTGAATTAGAGGGTGATGCACTGCCTGCTATTGTCGACCATTTATGTGAAGTGCCTTATTTAAGCGAAATCGTAATAGGACTAGATCGTGCTAGTGAAGCGCAATATCGGCACGCATTAAAATTTTTCAAAAAACTACCACAACATCATCGCGTGTTATGGAATGAAGGGCCTAGATTAAAAGCATTAGATGCCAAATTACAAAAACTCGGTGTTGCCCCCAAAGAACTCGGTAAAGGACGCAATGTCTGGTACTGCATGGGTTATACCCTAGCGTCAGGAAAAGCGGAATCAGTCGCACTACATGATTGTGATATTGTGACTTACGATAAGGATTTGCTTGCAAAATTAATCTACCCAGTGGCCAACCCAATGTTCAACTACGAGTTCTGTAAAGGGTATTATGCGCGTGTCGC
>JBALXF010000252.1:0-5198 GCA_036961085.1 Psychromonas sp. | reverse complement strand
ACTGCCAGCTACTTTAGCGCCAAGTGCTTGTAATGCATTTTTAATATCTGTACGTGACATACTATTAAAAGAGCCTGTGATAACGAAAGTTTGATCTATTAACGGCTGGGCATCTGCAGCTACTTCTTCTATTTCTGGCCAATGAATACCAGCTGCTATTAGATTATTAACCACATCTGTATTATGCTCTTGACGGAAGAAGTAATAGATATGCTTTGCAACAATCTCACCGACATCAGATACTGTTTTTAGGTCTTCAATGCCTGCTTTTTCTATCGCTTCAATCGTTTTATAATGATTAGCTAAATTATAAGCAGTCACTTCACCGACTTCTCGTATGCCTAATGAATATAGGAAACGCGCTAAGGTCGTTTTTTTACTCAGCTGTAAACTATTAATTAATTTTTTAGCAGACACTTCTCCCATACGAGGTAAAGTCGATACTTCAATGGTAGTCAAAGCAAATAGTTGTGCAGGATCTTTGATCATGTTTTCATCAACCAATAACTCTACTAACTTATTACCTAGTCCATCAATATCTAATGCTTTACGAGAAGCAAAATGTTTAATCGCTTCTTTACGCTGCGCTTCACAGTATAATCCACCACTACAACGTGTGATTGCTTCGCCTTCGATACGCTCAACACTGCTATCACAAACAGGACATGTATCTGGAAAGACAATTTCTTGTGTGCTTAGTTGAGCTCGTTGCTCAACAATGACACGTGCAACTTGTGGGATCACATCTCCCGCACGACGCACAACAACCGCATCGCCGATTAATATACCCAAACGCTCTATTTCGTCTTTGTTGTGTAAAGTCGCGTTAGAAACAGTTACTCCACCGACAAACACAGGTTTAAGTTTAGCAACAGGTGTTATTGCGCCAGTACGTCCAACCTGAAACTCTACATTTTCAACAATCGTAATTGCTTCTTCTGCAGGAAATTTGTAAGCAGTCGCCCAACGCGGCGCACGTGCAACAAAACCAAGTAGCTGCTGTAACGCAATGTCATCAACTTTATATACAACACCGTCGATTTCATAAGCTAACTCACTACGTTTTTCTTGAATGGCCTGATAGTAAGCTTGACAGTTTTCGACGCCGGATACTTGTCTAACTTCTTCAGAGATTGGTAAACCCCAACCTTTTAACTGTTCGATACGTTCAAATTGACTATTAGCTAAATCCCCTTCAAACACACCAACTGCATAACAATAAAATGCTAATGGACGACTCGCAGCAATTTTAGAATCTAATTGACGTAAACTACCGGCAGCAGCATTACGTGGATTCACAAAGGGTTTTTCATTCGCTTTAGTCAGACCTTCATTAAGCTTATTAAACCCCGCCTTAGGCATACACACTTCACCACGCACTTCTAATAACGCAGGTATATTCTCACCGCGTAATTTGAGTGGTAAGTTAGCAATGGTTTTAACATTTTCAGTAACATTCTCACCCGTTTGTCCATCGCCACGTGTAGCAGCTTGTACTAAAACACCATTTTCATACATGATACTTGCAGCTAAACCATCTAATTTAGGCTCGATACAAAACATAGGTTCACGGCTACCTGCTCGGTCTGCAGCACGTTGAATGAAGTCTGCCAGTGCTGTTTCTGTAAATACATTATCTAAACTGAGCATAGGTAAACGGTGAGTTACTTGATCAAACTTGCTAAGCGCAATGCCCCCTACTTTTTGAGTTGGCGAATTAGTATCTGCAAATTCTGGATTCTCACTCTCGAGTTTTAATAATTTTTGGAAAACTTGGTCATATTCAGCATCGGGGACGCTGGGATCGTCAAGAACATAATATTGGTAATTATAATTTTCTAATAACTCAGTTAATTGCTGTATTTCATTTTTTATCTGCATGTGTCTACCAATATTGAATTTTATTGAATTTTTTCTATAAAAAAACCTCGCTGATGGAGGTTTTAGTGTGATTATTAGTTTAGCATATTTTACTTATAGGTAACGTATTAAACGTTCTTCGTATGCTCTAAAATCTTGCTCTGAGAATGGTTTTCTATCTTCGTTTAAAATTTCACAATCAAACTCATCGGCTAACTGTCCAACTGCTCTAAACATCATATCGAATGCGGCTTTCATATCGACATCAGGTTTAGGTGCATTGATAAAAAATGATACACCTTCAGTGCTAAATTTTCCCATCTCGTGTGAATCAAATGTACCTGGTGCCAAAGTATTAGCAATACTAAATAATATTGGACCGGTTCCATCAGACTCTAAATGGCGGTGGAAAAGTGACATGTCTCCGTGGCGAAAGCCTGACGTTAAGAAGAACTGTAACAATTGTAAACCACCAATTGTATTTCCATCTTTGGTCATTACATGAATAATGAAGAATTCTGTGTCTTGCTGTTTTTTCGCTTCAGATGCTTGTTCAACTTTGAGCTCTGTTGGCTCTTCTATAACTTCAATATTTTCAGCTAATTGCTCAGTTATATTTTCTTGTTCTGCTGTAGTTGCAATATCTACCTGTTCAGTTGCTGTTTTTACAACATCATTTGCACCTGATTTTTTATTTTTTTTCTTTTTCTTTTTATTTTTATTAAAAGAAAATGAACTGATATTATCTTTAACTGTTTCACTGCTAAAAAAGTCATCTAAATTATTATCTTTTACTGCTTCTTTTGTTTTGCCATCATTTAAAGAGGCAACGTCTTTTTCATCGGCTAATGCATCTGAAAAATCAATATAATCTTCATCGTCTTCTACATTTTGATTGTTTATAGATAATCCACTTTGTCCATTATCTATCTCTAAATTTTTATCTGAAGACTCAATGATTTTATCAACTTCTGACTCGGATTCTAAAGCGGCTGCTTTTTCTTTACGGCTGAGCATATAGCCGTGTACTAAAACTGAAGCTATCGCTAAAACGCCAACAACGATAAGGACTGATTGAAAATGTTGCATTATAAATACTCTTAATTAACAAGCTATATAGATAATTACAAAATACCTTGAATAGCATTAACCGTCCAGATATTGCTGTAAATTTTTTGTAAAACTACTACTTATTGATATATGAGGCTTATATTTAAACATTTTAATAAACTTATCACTCAAATGGATACATTTATAAGCTTGATGAGTTTGATATCTTGAGGTAGTTTAAGGGGAAAATTCACTCACAGGGGACGTTATGCCAAGCAGTAAAGTTGTAAAAGATTCATTTTCAGGAATAGGCTATTTATTACAAGGTGTTAGATTACTAAGCCACCCTAAATTACGTGCTTTTGTATTAATTCCATTAATGATTAATATTTTAATTTTCGCAGGGGCGTTTTGGTTTCTGTTTAGCTCCATAATGCAATGGATAGAAAGTTATATCGCAGAATTACCGGCTTATTTAAGTTGGCTATCCTACTTATTTTGGCCATTTTTAATCGTCTCTATTATCTTTGCTTTTTCGTTTATATTTTCAACGTTTGCAAATTTAATTGCAGCACCTTTTAATGGACTCTTATCTGAAAAAACCGAACAACTGTTATCAGGCGAGACGCTTGATGATTCTGGTTTTAGTGATATTTTAAAAGATTTACCGAGAATATTTCGCAGGGAATTTCAAAAATTAGCTTATTTTTTACCGCGTATGTTGTTGTGCGCCGTTCTGTTTTTTATTCCCTTTATTGGACAAACCGTCGCCCCTTTTATCTGGTTTATTTTTGCTGGTTGGATGATGGCCATTCAATACGCGGATTACCCGTTTGATAACCATAAAGTCCCGTTCAAAAAAATGCGCCAAACACTAAGACAACGTTTAGGTAAAAACTTAACCTTTGGTATGTTAGTAAGCTTCTTTACGACAATTCCTGTAGTTAACTTTATTATTATGCCAATAGCAGTATGTGGCGCAACAGCTGCGTGGGTCGATAGTGATAAATCTTCGGCACTAACAGAAATACAATAATTAGATTATATCTATGTAAAATACTGGTCTTTGTGTGTTGTTAAAGATTAGGATGGTATTGACTGAAGAAATAGCCCCTATTAAGGGGCTATTTTATAATAAGAATACAGTTAAGCTTTATCAAGACGGGCTAAAGTAACAGGGTCAAGCTTATGTGCAAAAGCTTCATAATCAATTCCTTTTTCAAGAATAAATTCAGTTAATAACTCTTTTACTGTCTGTAATAATTCAGCGGGATCCCATACTTTTTCTAAAAAGTAATCAAGTTTTGCATTATTAATGGCTTTAATCGTATCAGCTTGTGTAGCAAGACCGGTTAATAATAACTTTTTAGTCCCCATAAAACGTGGATCTGACTCCACTTCAGTGAGTAATTCAACACCCGTTTTTTCAGGCATAACATGGTCTGAAATAAGTACCGCTACATACTCATCTTTACTCGAAAGTTCATCCAATAGTTGTAAACACTCATCAGCTGATTCACATTCTTCAATATTAAACACATCCGTAAAATACTCTAGATCGCGACTTACCGACTCTAGTACTTCACGTTCATCATCAATACAAATGATATTAATTTTTTCCATATTACCTCGCAAAAGACAGATCAATTTTAGTATCTGTTAAGAATAAAAATTTAAGACGAATTAAGAATTTGAAACAAAATAAAACACAAAAGGTATTTCGAAAAACGGACCTCGTTCCAACAGTTCGAGTTGAATAAAAAACAACCTTTCCTATTTATAGAAAGGTTATTGTATCGAGTCACTTAAAATTAATTTTAATTAGGTTATTGGGTTAATGCTTTGCTCACTTTCTCATATAAATCTAGTGCTAAATCTTCAAGTTGCAACAACCTATTTAGCTGATTTTTAATTAAATTCTGACGATTTTGATCTAAACGTTTAAATTGTATCAATGGTGTGATCAAGCGCGATGCCACTTGTGGGTTTTGACTATTCAATTTAATCAGTTGATCCGTCAAGAATATATATCCACTGCCATCAGCAGCATGAAATTTATGCGGATTATTTTGTACAAATGCACCGACTAATGAACGTAAGCGATTAGGATTTGTGTAATCAAAACTACGATGTGCAAATAGTTCCTGAACATTATTTAACGTATTGTCATCACCGCGAGTTGCCTGTAAAGCAAACCACTTATCCATCACTAAACCATTGCTATGCCATTTATCGTCAAATGCTTGCATCACCTTTTCACAACATTCAAGTTGAGCACTATTAGCAGC
>JBALXF010000251.1:0-5211 GCA_036961085.1 Psychromonas sp. | reverse complement strand
AAATACATGGGCTTGAAGGGACTCAAGCTGTAGAGGGAAAGGACTCTATTTGGAATTTTTACGGTGAAGCAGGCCTAGGGGGGCATGTTGATCTAGAAGGCGAAGATAAAGGTCGTTATGGCGATGGTACTTATATTGAGGCAGGGTTAGCTTTTGATACCGGAAATTGGTTTGGCCTAGCATATATGGAAGGTTGGACAGTACAAGCTGATAGTGAAGGCAATGCTTGGGCAACTGGCCACGGTTGGGGTGGCTTTGAAGGTGGTGTTAACCGCTTTTACGCAGGTTACCGTACTGATGGTAAAACAGAATTTATGGTCGGCCGTCTGGATTCTTCATTAGATGACCTGCAATGGTGGGGCGATGCGACACCAGAGTACGGCTATGTAATTTCAAATACACGTGACTTAAATGTAGGCATTAAAATCCAAAATACCGAAGGAAAGTTTCGATACAGCATTTCTGCTGCGCCAGAATCTGATTTTAGTGAAGATGATGCATTGGTGCATTTTGGAAAATATGATAGCTATGCTGATAAATACACCTTAAATGCAATGGTGAATGGTTATGTTCAATACGATGTAATGGATAACCTAACCCTATTAGGTGGTCTTGAGGTACGTGATGATGCTGGTGAGCTTTATTTAATTGGCGCCGAATTTCATAATGTTGCCGCGCGTGTATGGCATGACACTGATACAAGTAATGCAAAAACCGATACAACAGAAACAGGTCTTATGACCAGTGCATGGTATGAAGCAGCACCAGGGGTTTATGTATCAGCTGCTTATAACTATGCAAAGAATAAAGCAACTAATGAAGATGATCTTATTACCTCTTATGTGAATGGAGGTGTTTGGTATGAGTACGGCGGTGGTACTTATGCAACCGCTTTTGATGTGAGAATCCCGGTTGGTAATGATACTGAATTAGAAAATGCGTCAATTTTTGTAATGCAGTACTTCTACTGGTAATCGTTTGATATATTGAGGAATAAATTATGTTTAAAACTAAAATGAATAAATCTCTTTGTACATTAGCTGTTATATCCGTACTGGGTTTAAGTGCATGTAATGCAACAGCAGAACAAAACACAGTACAAATACAACAAAGTGAGTTATTAGCTAATACTTTTAAAAATGTTATTGATCGCAGTGGTTCACCTGAGTACATGCGTGATTATGACTTTGATGAACATCAACGTTTTAACCCATTTTTTGACTTAGGTGCATGGCACGGTCATCTATTACCTGATAACAAAGAAGGCATGGGTGGTTTCCCGGGTACTGCATTATTAACAGAAGAATACATTAACTTTATGGCTAATAACTTTGACCGTTTAAGCGTGTTAAAGGATGGTAAAAAAGTAGACTTCGAAATGGAAGCTTATAGTTTACCGGGCCAATTAGTTCAAAAATTGACATCAGATGATGTACAAGTTGAAATGGTATTACGTTTTGCGACAAATCGTACTTCATTATTAGAAACTAAGATCACTACAGACTCGCCAGTCACTTTAGTGTGGGATGGTCAGTTAATCGAAGGAACACATGCAGCTGAAGGTGTACAGAAGTCAGACAAAACGGTTTCTGAGACTTACCCTGATTACCAACGAAAAATAGTGGCAACTGATGATGGCTTGAAAGTAACCTTTGGTAAGGTTCGTTCAACATGGGACTTATTAACATCGGGTGAATCTGAGTACCAAATAAACAAAAGCATTGATAGCGAAACGGTTGTTGATGGTTTGACTTTCACTTCAACGGCTAACATTGAAAAAAGTCAGACTATTTTCACCACTTATACACACGTATTAACTGCTGCAGAAAATAAATCTGAGCAGAAAAATATTGCAGCTGTATTAGCAAACCCTAAGCAATTTCAAGATAGCAGTGACTTACGCTGGCAGGAATATTTAACACTTGGTTTAACTAACCAAGATGCAACAGCTGCGCAAGCACGTGTTGCGGTTAAAGCAATTGAAACCTTAAATGGTAACTGGCGTGGTGCTGCGGGTGCAATGAAGCATGACTCTGTAACCCCATCAGTAACGGCTCGTTGGTTCTCTGGTAACCAAACTTGGCCTTGGGATACTTGGAAACAAGCTTACGCAATGGCTCACTTTAATCCGTCAGTTGCAAAGGAAAATATCCGTGCAATGTTTGCTTACCAAATTCAAGCTGACGATGCGGTACGCCCATACGACCTAGGTTACGTTCCAGATTTATTAGCTTATAACCTAAGCCCTGAGCGTGGTGGTGACGGTGGTAACTGGAATGAACGTAATACCAAACCATCACTAGCTTCATGGGCAGTAATGGAAGTGTACAACACCACTCAAGACAAAGCGTGGATTGAAGAGATGTACCCTAAACTAGTTGCTTACCATGATTGGTGGTTACGTAACCGTGACCATAACGGTAATGGTATTCCTGAGTATGGTGCAGCGGTAGATAAAGCGCACAATACCCCAGATGGTAAAATGCTTTTTACAGCAACGATCAAAGGCGAAAAAGTAGAAATGCAAGGTATCGAAAAATACAATGCATTGCTTAAAACAGGTGAATATGAGCATATTGAAATTCCTGCGCAAACAGCCGCATCTTGGGAATCTGGTCGAGATGATGCCGCAGTATTTGGTTTCATCGATGAAGATCAACTGAAAAAATACGTTGAAGATGGTGGTTCTCGTAAAGATTGGGAAGTACAATTTGCAGAAAATCGTGATGAAAACGGCCAATTAATTGGTTATTCGTTATTACAAGAATCAGTTGACCAAGCAAGCTACATGTATAGCGATAACAAATACTTAGCAGAAATGGCTGACTTATTAGGTAAAGACGTGGACGCTAAAATGTTCCGTGGAAAATCTGAGAAAATTGCACAATACATAAATACTTGTATGTTTGATGCTGATACTGGTTACTTCTACGATATTCGTATCGAAGAAACTGAAATGGATAACGGCTGTGCAGGTAAACCAATTGTAGAACGTGGTAAAGGTCCTGAAGGTTGGTCACCATTGTTTAATGGCGCTGCAACGCAAGAAAAGGCTGATATCGTCATTAAAACGATGATGGACAAAGATGAGTTTAATACCTTTGTTCCATTAGGTACTGCATCACAACAAAGCCCGGCATTTGGTGCTGATATCTACTGGCGTGGACGTGTTTGGGTAGACCAATTCTACTTTGGTGTACGTGCAATGGAGCAGTATGGCCATGAAAAAGAAGCTGCTGAACTAGCGAATCGATTTTTCCAAAACGCTGATGGTTTAGTAGAAGACGGACCAATCCGTGAAAACTACAATCCGTTAACGGGTGCACAACAAGGAGCACCAAACTTCTCATGGAGTGCGGCACATTTATACATGCTCTATAATGAATTTTTCACTGCTGAAAAATAGTTAATCCCTTCTCAGGTAAAGCCCGTTTCGTATTGGTTATGATACTCCGCGGGCTTTTTATAGCGATGATTCAGTTTTTTATTGTATATTGTGTAAAAAATGGGAAGAGTACAGTTTTATCGATATTAATTTTATTATCAATAAAGATAAACTCCCACAGCCCAAACCACAATGATTTACTTTTCGATCAAAAAGGCCCGCTAATCTGATTCAAATTAGCAGGCCTTTTTACATTAACTATTTTGCGTAGCTTAAATTCCGTATTGTTCACGGTAAGCATGTACTGACGCCAAGTGTTGTTGCATTTCAGGCTTAGCCTCAAGGTAACTCACTAAATCAGCTAATTTAACAATTGAAATCACTTTAGCGTTGTAATCTCTTTCAACTTCTTGAATCGCAGAAAGTTCGGCTTTGCCTTTTTCTTGACGATCTAATGCAATCAATACACCTGCTAATTCAGCATTGTGTGCTTGGATAATATCCATAGATTCACGAATTGCAGTACCTGCAGTGATCACATCATCCACCAACATGACTTTACCTTTCAGCTCAGAACCTACCAAGCTACCGCCTTCACCATGCGTTTTTGCTTCTTTACGATTAAAGCAGTAAGGCAAATCTAAATCATGGTCGTTTGATAAGGCTACAGCCGTTGTTGTTGCGATTGGGATGCCTTTGTATGCAGGGCCAAATAACAGATCATAATCAATACCTGAGTCCATTAATGCAGCAGCGTAAAAACGTCCCAAACGTGCTAAATCTCGACCTGTATTAAATAAACCTGCATTAAAAAAATAGGGGCTAGTACGCCCAGATTTTAGTGTAAATGAGCCAAATTTTAATACCTCTTTTTCTAGTGCAAATTCAATAAATTCTTTTTGGTAATCTTGCATTTGTCTTTACTCCGCTGCTAATGCTTTTTTTTGTTCTAAAACTAATTTGTCGATGCCGCCTTTTGCGAGGCTTAACATTGCTAATAATTCTTCATGGCTAAATGCGCCATCTTCTGCTGTACCCTGAATTTCAATCATGCCACCAGTTTCTGTCATGACCACATTCATATCTGTTTCAGCATTAGAATCTTCTGCATAATCTAAGTCACAAACAGGTGTACCTTTGTAAATACCGACCGATACAGCCGCAATCATCTGCTTCATTGGGTTAGATTTTAATTTGCCTTTTTTTACCATCCAGTTAAGTGCATCGACTAACGCAATACAAGCACCGGTAATAGAAGCCGTACGTGTACCACCATCAGCTTGGATAACATCACAATCAACTGTGATCATGTTTTCGCCTAACGCTTCTAAATCTACAGCCGCACGTAATGAACGTGCAATAAGTCGTTGAATTTCTAAAGTTCGGCCGCCCTGCTTACCTTTTGCTGCTTCACGCATGTTACGTGAATGAGTCGCTCGCGGTAGCATTGCGTATTCAGCAGTTACCCAACCTTTGCCTTTACCTTTTAAAAAACGCGGTACAGAGTCTGAAACAGATGCGTTACAAAGTACTTTCGTATTACCGACTTCAATCAATACAGAACCTTCTGCATATGCGGTGTAATTACGGGTAATTTTGATTTCGCGATTTTGCTCTGGGGTACGGTTACTCGGACGCATAAGTAAATAAGCCTTGTAAATAAATGAAGGCTTATTATATACCTACGAGACTTCAAGATGCAAAATCAACAAGCTAAATTACGCTTTGATCTAGCGCCCAAATCACGGCAAGCGCATTACGATTTTTGAACACGAGTTAGAATAATAAATAGCCTTTGCTTTTATTGAATTACGTACTTTATACAA
>JBALXF010000250.1:0-5213 GCA_036961085.1 Psychromonas sp. | reverse complement strand
TTTCTTCGTGCCTTCGTGGTTAATCGCTTTTGGACTTACATAAATTGCTTAATATTATTTATAATGCGCTTACCCTGACAAGGCATTTTCTGTTGCACTAAACTAAAGTCATTTCGCTTTTTTTGCGCTACCATACTGGTTCGGTATTTATCAGAGGTAAGCAATGAAAGTTGAAGACTTAAAGCTATTTGTAAAAGTGGCTGAATTGGGGGGATTTACCAAAGCGGCTAATGCGCTAGATCTGCCAAGGGCTAATGTGAGCCGTCGTATTAATGAACTCGAACGCACTTTGAATCATCGCTTATTTCATCGTACTACACGAAATATCTCTCTGACCCATAATGGTGAAGCCTATTATGAGAAGTTATTGAAAGTACTTGAATCATTAGATGCTGCAAACCAGACCCTTTCTAATACACAAAAAACCATTAAAGGGCGGGTGAAGCTAGGTGTATTACCTGAAACGTCTGAGCAATTATTACCTATCCTTTTTGATTTTAATGATAAATACCCAGATGTAGAGCTTGATATTCGCATTATCAATAATGGCTTTAGTGAAATGTTTGAATATGGGCTCGATATTGCCTTTCATAGTGGCACCTTATTTGACTCTGATATTATTGCCAGAAAACTACTCAGCTTAAACCGTTGCTTGGTAGCATCAACTGAGTATATTAAACAATATGGTAAACCTGAGCGACTCGAAGATTTGAAAAACCATCCTTGTATATGTATTCGCTGGCCAAGTGGAGACATTGATAATGTCTGGCAATTTAATGAAGCAAGTGTGACTATAATTCCGAAAATGATTGCTAATAGTATTGGTTTTATTAGGGGAGCCTGTTTGTATGGTCGCGGTATTAGTTTTTTGCCTAAATTGATGATTCAATCAGAACTAGATGCTGGGTTAATGGAAATTATTTTACCTGAGTACACTGCAACTGAAGAATTTGGCTGGTTACTCTACCCTCAGCCACAAACGTTAAACGAAGCGAGTCGAAAATTGATTGAACATTTGATGATAGAAGTGCCTAAACTGGCTTGATTGTCATGATATTCATGACAGTGAATCTCATAGAACACTGATTATGATTTAATGATTTAAAGATAAGATAGCGCCATTAAAAATTGGAGCTTCTTATGAAAAGACTTACTCGTTCAATCCTATCTGGGGCAGTTATCTGCTCTTTAACAGCTTGTGGCCAAAGCGAGCCTGTCATTCAGGAAGAAACAACATCTCGCCCGGTACAAGTTATTGAATTAGCTTCGGCAGCAGAACAAAATACAAAGCAATTTAGCGGCGTGATCCACTCTCAAAATAGTGCAGGATTAGCATTTAGAATACCTGGCACAGTTGATCAACTGCTTGTTAAAAAAGGGCAATCGGTAGACAAAGGGCAGGTGATTGCCCGTTTAGATCCCCATGATTACCAAGTTGCACTTGAAGAGCTTGAAGCCCGTGCATTAGAGGCTAAGTCAGCCAAAAAACTAGCCACATCAGAATTGGCAAGAATAAAGCAGGCGATTGCTGATGATGCCATTGCAGATGTAAATCTTGATCGTGCAGTAAGTGGTTATGAGCGCAGTGCTGCGGCTGTGAAAGTTATTAATAAAAACATCCAAAGAGCCAATGACACGCTTAGCTACACTGAATTGAAGGCACCTTTTTCTGGTGTGATTGGCAAAGTGAACATAGAGCAGCATGAGCAAGTACTGCCAGGTCTTGCGATCCTTACATTACAAAAAAATAACAAGCTTGAAGTTGATATCGATGTTCCTGAAAATTTAATTCATGAATTTGAACTGAACCAGCAGGCACAAGTTTCTTGGTTTAAATCGTCATCAAAAATTGATGCAAAAATCACCGAGATTGCAACCTTACCCCACCTTATAAAACAGACCTATACCGTGACGCTTTCGATTGAAAATAGTGATGAAAGCTTATTTCCTGGTAAAGCGGTGACTGTGACAACAAAAATGAACACACCCTTATCTGCAACTTGTTTGCCTTATTCTGCATTAGTTGGAAAAGACTCGCTTATGCACGTCAATGTAGTGCGCGATAACAAGGTCACCCATCTACCTGTCGAGGTTGAATCTTTAGCGGCAAATCAAGCTTGTGTGAGCGGTGAATTTGTTGCAGATGATTATGTTGTTGTTAGTGGTTCAAATTACCTACTTGATGGCGCTTATGTTCCCAAGCTTACGGTTCGTGTGCAATAAGGATAAATTATGATGAATTTAGCAGAGTTTGCGATTAGACAGCGCACATTTTTACTCTTTTTTACTGTGTTATCTGTGATAGCAGGGATTTATTCTTATTTTGATTTAGGTAAATTAGAAGATCCCAGTTTTACGGTTAAAACTGCTGTTGTAGTTACGCTATACCCCGGCGCATCAGCGGCTGAAGTTGAAGAGCAAGTCACTGATAAAGTGGAAACTAAACTACAAGAGATGGCGTCACTAAATCGTTTACGCTCATTATCACGTCCAGGCGTGTCGATGGTGTTTGTTGACTTAGAAGAGAGCTTGAGCTCTGATGCTTTGCCGCAAGAATGGGATCTATTAAGACGAAAAGTTAATGATGTGAAATTGACGCTGCCATTATCGGCACAAGTTAGCATAGTCCAAGATGAGTTCTCAGAAGTGTATGGCATGTTGTTTGCTATCCACAGCGATGATGCTCAGCCTGAAGAGTTACGTCGTTATGCCGAAGAGTTACAACGTCAAATTAAAGCAGTCGATGGCATTAAAAAAATTGAATTGCATGGTGTTCAGCCACGTAATGTTTATATCGATATGCCCGATGAAAGATTGGCACAATATAACTTGTCTGTACTGCAAGTGCTTAACCAACTTAATACCCAGAATATGTCCTATGAAGCGGGCAAATTTGTCGCTGGTGAAGAACGTATTCGTGTGCAGCAAAATAGTGAATTTCAATCTCTTGAAGATATTCGCAATCTGGTTATTAAAGGCGGAATCAGAGATTTAAGCTCTGGGCTTATCCGTTTAGGGGATATTGCGACTATCAGCATGGGTTACCAAACTCCAGCGTTAACAGAAAACAGATTTAATGGTGAAGCGGCTG
This sequence comes from Psychromonas sp., assembly GCA_036961085.1. GTDB lineage: Bacteria > Pseudomonadota > Gammaproteobacteria > Enterobacterales > Psychromonadaceae > Psychromonas. The sequence goes on along the minus strand of JBALXF010000250.1, from coordinate 2,122 downwards.
TGACTTTAGCAGTAAGCCCTGTAGATGGTATTAATGTGGTATCGCTAGGCGATGAAATCAGTCAAATTATTGCTGAATATGAAGCGCAATTGCCACTTGGGGTTAAGATATCAACTGTTGCGTACCAACCTGAAGAGGTGAAAATCTCTATTGATGAGTTTGTGGTTAATGTACTTGAAAGTGTTGGTATTGTTTTTGTTGTTCTTTGGATCTTCATGGGCTTTAAAAGTGCAATGATAGTTGGTAGTAGTTTACTGCTGACAATTTTATTGACCTTAGTTTACATGAACCTACAGGAGATTAATCTACACCGAGTTTCATTGGGCACATTTATTTTAGCACTGGGTATGTTGGTTGATAATGCGATTGTTATTACCGATATGATGATCAGTAAAATGAAAAAAGGCATCGACCGAACAAGAGCTGCTTTTGAGGCAGTAAAAGAAACGGGGACGCCATTATTTGGTGCAACAATCATTGCAATTATGGGCTCAAGCCCTGTACTTTTCTCTAAAACAGATGCTGCTGAATTTGCGAGTGCTTTATTTTATATTATGGCCGCATCATTACTGCTTTCTTGGCTGGTGGCTATGACCTATACGGCCTTAATGTGTTGGTTATTTATTAAAGTAGAAAAAGATGAAGATCAAGTAAAAGTAAATGCCTATACCAAAGCTGTTTCTTGGACTGTAGATAACCCAGCTAAAGCATTAAGCAGTTTAATTCCATTACTACTAGTGACTGCATTAGTTGTACCCTATGTTGCCGTTAATTTTATGCCGCAAGCTGATCGTAACGTGGTGTTCTTAGATTACTGGCTTCCTAATGGCGCGAAGATAGAACAGACCTCTGCAGAGATGAAGGAGATTGAATCATGGTTGTTAGAACAACCAGAAGTAGAGAGCATTTCAACTTCAGTAGGGGCAAGTGTGCCACGTTTCTCGGTTACGGTAGAGCCTGAGCCATTGGATGCCGCTTACGGACAGATCTTAATTAATACTACAGATTATCAATCGATTAGCGCATTAGTTACTCGAGGCGATAATTGGCTTGCGGCAACATTCCCGAATGCTCAACCAAGATTCCGTGCGCTGAAACTTGCAACATCAGATAAATACTCTGTTGAAGTACGTATTTCAGGTCCAGATAGCAATGAATTACATCGCCTTAGTCAGCAAGCACAGGCTATTTTTGCGACTAACCCTGATGCCAAATACATTCGAGATGATTGGCGTCAGCAAAGTAAAGTGCTAGATCCAATTATTAATCAGGATAAAGCAAGGCGTGCAGGGATCAACCGTGCTGATATCGCATTTGCGCTGAAGCGTGCTTCGGATGGGATTGTGGTTGGCAGAATGAATCTCAATGATGAGCTAATTCCGATTCAAGTGCGAGGTTCGCAAATGAATATGTCATCTTTGGAAACCTTACCAGTGCATTCATTGATGGGCTTACATACAGTGCCGTTAGGGCAGGTTATTGATGGTTTTAATTTACAAGCTGAAGAGAGCATGATCTGGCGTCGCGATCGGGTTAAAACGATCACGGCTCAAGCAGATGTTCAACGCGATTCAACACCCGCTAAAGTTCGTAATTCAGTTAAACAACAGATTGAAGCAATGCAATTACCAGCAGGCTATAGCATTGAATGGGGTGGTGAATATTATGATGAACATAAATCCATCAGTGATATTTTAAAGCAACTACCAAAGGCTCTGTTGATCATGGTGATCATTCTTGTTGCCATGTTTAATGGCTTTAAACAACCAATCATCATTTTAACCACCATCCCACTTGCTGCAAGCGGTGCTGCCTTTGCCTTATTGGCATTTGATAAACCATTTGGGTTTATGGCTTTGATTGGTGCTATCACCTTAATGGGGATGATCATTAAAAATGGCATTGTATTGATGGATCAAATTGAAATGGAACGTCGTGAAGGGAAGTCGTTATCCGATGCCGTAAAAAATGCAACGATTAATAGAACTATGGCAATTTCAATGGGAGCATTAACAACGGCTTTAGGCATGATACCGCTACTAAGTGATTTATTGTTTGATCAAATGGCTGCCACCATCATTGGCGGGCTCTTTGCGGCAACCGCATTATCGTTATTTGCAAT
>JBALXF010000024.1:0-15064 GCA_036961085.1 Psychromonas sp. | reverse complement strand
CATAAATAAGGTGATTGGATTCTTGAAATTATCGTGATGTTCACCGAGCTCTGCGACATGAGATTCAATGTTATCAGCCTCCAAAATCCCCTGAAGCATCTTCCAATCATTCCAGTCACTACGGAAAATGAGTTTACCTGATTCATTGATAACCCATAGTGAGTTCGGAAGTTCTCCCCACGCTTTATGCGCGGTTCCTTCAACGTCATCAACTAAAAATATGCGATTAGGGTGGGTTAATTTAGCCGTGTTAATTGCTGCGTCGCGTTTATCCTCTTGAGTTTTGTGGCCTTCTAGCCTTTCTCCAGGGTGTGCTTCGCGAACATAAAGCATAAGAAAAACAGTATTATCATCTGTAAATTTTTCCGCGACTTGATTCATTCCCTTTATATTGCCGCCAAAAATCGGGCAAGTGACGCTGCCCGTTTCGAGAATAATTCGCTTTCCTTTAAAATCGGAAAGTTTGACCTGTTTTCCATCTAGTCCAATAGCCGTAAAATCTTTTGCACACTCTCCAACGCGTGGAGCCACGGTAGCAAAAGGTTCCATTCCGTAATATTTTGGTTCGTACTTATCATAATTGTATTGATTATCTTTCGTTGGTTTATTCATAGGTAAATACTCATTATCTGCTAATAGAATTAGGGGATTTCAACAAAATTTTGAAAGTCTGGATTGCTGAGTAATTATTAATATAAATGAATAATAGATGTAAAAATATCCGAAAAACGACTACTTTTTACTACTTTATGAAAGGCTGAAATCGATCAATTTTACCTTTGCAGTACGATAAACTGAATCAGTATAATTTCATTTGAAGTGATGATTGAGATGGGGAGGTTTGGTGAACCTTATCGCTATAATATAAGGCTCACCGCTATTAATGTAGTCTGTACAGCTTATGGCATAATGTATTCTGATATTATTCTACAAAAATTTGAGCCCACTCCTCACGCGTCACGTGCTCTTTGAGCTTAAACCTGAGTTCAAGCATATCGCTACTGTACGATCCGACATTTTCAAAACTGCTATCACTCATTGTAATGATCTCAGAAAGGTTCGAATCCCGATTCTCGATTAGCTTACTGAGCTGCTTGTCTGTCTCATTTATTTGTTGGCTATGTTCTTCCGAACGCTCCCCCATTAATTCAAGTATATTAACCGCTTCTTTTTGTTGTTCATCATTGACCACTGCTACTTTAACATCATCGATTCTATCTGAGATGAAATCAAGGAATGCAGATGAGCCACCACCAAAGGTGAGGTAAAGGTAAGTTATAAGTACTGCCATGTTTAAGTCTCCTAGTTTGCTTGAACCGCATTAATGGCAGCATCAATTGAATTGCTACGTACATCTAATATTTGATCCCACTCTTCGGGTGTCGTCGTTGCTATTAATGCACTTCGTTTCTCTAAGACTCGCTGCTGAGAGAGGCGAATGTCGGTATGTTTTTCAGTGAGAAATGCATCAAACTCGGCGCGAGTTGTATCGTAATTTGCATTTAACTTTCTCGTTTGAGCTTGCCTTTGCGCTTTTTTATGACGAAGTAATTGCAACTCTTCAGTCAATTCATCGACTATCGTAAGTACAGCTCTCTCTCGTGTAGGATCAGTGATCGCAACACGTATACCAGCACGGAGATCCTCGAATGCCTGTTCTTCTATATTATCGTCATTACTATTACTGCAAGCTGAAAGCATTATCAGCAACGATGAAATTAAAATTAGATATCTCATTTATTATCCTCAGTATGACATCGACCATTTACCTAAATGATCGATGTGGATTATTTGTGGACGAAACCTTTAAGTGAAGATGTCACTGTTAGTATCTCGACAGTTATTGTCATTTTTATTAGCTAAACCTTACGCCTAAACCTAATCCCCAATCATAGGGGCGATCGTTACCAATGCCGACAAGTCCATCAGCATAGACCCCAATACCATTGTTAAAAGACATACCGTATTGTGCTTCAAAATTAGCCGGAATTGCATTGTCATGTGCCCAATCGACAGGCATTTTTAGATCGATCTTTAACCAAGATTGATCTGGTAAAGGTTGTAACATAATGACCCTAAATGCAGTCGTGCTGACATCTGGACCGTTGATATTAGCGTAATGCTGAACAAGTGGAATGAGGCTTTGGCCACTATTAAGTGAAAAAGCGACTCCTAAGAAAGGACCGAATAAATCAGAACCAGAACCAATACCTTTATCTTGGTCGCCAAGATCCACAACAATATCAGCCCCCGTAGCTACACGAAAGGGGGTATTTCCCCACTTCCCATCCTTAGCAAAGTAGATGGCTTTAAGTAATGCAGACTCTGGATTGTGTTCTGTTTTTCCATTTATATCAGTTTGTAAATAATGAAATTCATAGGTGATTTTCCAGTTGTCAGCAGCCATAAATGCGCCTTCAAGAGACCAATTATTTTGTTTCCGATCGTTCTTATCTTCGAAGTGTTGTAGGCGTAAATCTACATTTTTTACTTTTGCCAATGGGTTGCTGGCATTTTCAACGACTTCAGGTTCAGTCGTTATTTCTACTTCTGTCGCCATAGCAGAAGAACACATGATTAATAGCGGAATGACAACGGAATGATGCTTCATAACTATCCTTAGTTCTTTAAAGATCTATAAAAAAAGCTTGTAAACAGGTCGTTTTTCTGTGGAATTAATAAATTATTCAACGGGTTTTAATGGGAGTAATAAACGTAATTATCTTGCGTTCATTTCTCCCTTTAGTAAGTTAGCTACCTCAATATTAAGGGACAGGTCTCGCTTATTTAAGGGCGGAAAGCCTCAACGGATGACACAAGCGTCCACTCAACGCCTTCCATTTTAGGCATCATCTGACCGACATCTTCACCTACCTCATCGGCAATCAGTTTGTTTAACTTATCGTTCATCATGCTGATGATTTTGTCGTAGGTAGCGCGATTAGTTGCTAAGTTATTTATTTCCTTGGGATCCGCTTGCAAGTCATAGAGTTCAACATCGTTCTTGGCGAACAGTTGATCGTTAGTGGTAGGAATGTGGTGTTCAAGTGGAGAGTAATAACGATTAAATTTATAACGCCCATCACAGATACTGCGGATCGCACCACGTTTTTTCAAATTAGGTTTAAAGCCTTGTTTACCCATCTCTGCCGGTGTTCCTCCGCCAGCGAGAAAGCCATCAATATCGTTAATAAAATCACTATCGATAAAACCAAACATATTAAAGTTGTACAACGCACCTTCTCGAAGAGCATTGAATTCAGCTTTTTCAGGCTTGTCCAATATTGTCGAGATATCTTTGCCTGGGAGATTGGCAATTGAAGTTGCATCACCACCAGCTAAGCCAATTAAGGTTGTTGCAATATCAACATGAGAAGTCACTGCTCTACAACGTTTATTGCCTTCATAAGCGGGGTGGATGATAGTGAATGGTACATTGTTTTGTTCTGCGTAAGCTGTTGCACCTTTTCCGACTAATCCGTGTGCACCACCTAACTCACCATGATCAGAGGTATAAATAACAATGGTATTATCATCAATGCCTAACGCATCAAGTTCATCCAATAAATCAACAATATTACGGTCTACGTCTTGTATGCAATTGAAATAGTAGTTATTGAGCCTCTCCCAACGATCATCTTCATTGGGTATTTTTCCAAGCATTACAGCATTGGAGTTTTTGAAATCAAGATGAGCTGATGGGCGTCCTTTTTCGTCGAAGGGCTGCTTGCGAGAGTCTGGTATGCTCACATTCCATTGCTGCTTATACAGTCCGTAGTCAGGATCTTGGCTAAGGTGGAACCAAGATTTTTCACCTTGTACCTTTTCGTCTGGCCTGTCCGTATTGTAAAACATAACATCATGAGGGTTAACGAAGTTTACAGCCAGAAACCATGGTTGACCTTCTTGACGTAGTTCCTCTCCTTTACTGCGCATCCAACTTCTACTGGTTGCAGAGATAACATTATCATGTAAATAGCCACCTTCAGTATGACCGATAATATCGCCAATCCCTCTATAATCTGAGAATCCATACTCTTCCATTTCAGCAGTCAATAATCTTTCAGGATCATTCAAACTATTAATTGTTTCAAATTCTCCTGTTAAATGCCATTTGCCTTTATAAGCGCTGTAATAACCCTGCTTGCGCATGATATCACCCAAGGTATCAATATCTCTCGACATGCTATCAGACCAAGGGAAATCGGTATTATCAAACATGCCATTATGCTGAATATGCTGACCGGTATAGAGCACTGCGCGAGATGACGTACACACGCATGATGCTATTTGATGATTCTCAAAAGTAATACCCTGCTCAGCTAATCGTTCATGCCCCGGTAAACTATAATCTTCTGGTAATTCAGACTTCTCTAAATAACGCTCTTGGTCTGTTACAATCATTAAAATATTGTAAGGACCTTGATGTGTCGACTTAGTGCCTTTACTCTTCTTTTTTGCTGTATTAGAGGTAGTATTTACCTGCTCTGCGGAAGCGAAATTACTGAGGCTTGATGCGGCAATTGCAGCGGTGGTTAAACCTGCTGATTTTATAAAATCACGACGGGACAGTTTGTTTTTATCATCCATAATATTTCTCTTTATTAAATTTTAAAACGGAAAGCTTAGCAACAGTTGTTGGGGAAATGTATGCAATTTGTGTACATCAGCATGAAAAACATATTTCCTTGAATATTAATATGTTATAAATGATGTAGATGTTAATACTTTGTTATTTTTTTTTCTATCCGTTTTCCGACGAAATTAGCTCGAATTTTCAGAAGTACAACGTATGTATTAAAATGCATCAGAAACAAAGCCTTCATTCACTGGAGAAATTATGCCTTTCCATTATGCTCACCAAATATTTGATGATATAGATGAGATTTGTGAAAAAATCAATGGTGTAGATATACGTTTGATCCCCTTAAAAAAGGGAGAGATAATACATAGGATTAACCTGTTTTCCTCAGAGAACGTCGTTGTTCAAAATATGACGATAGGGCAAAAGGCGCATCATGTAGGCGTTGCCCCTAAAAATAGAGTTACGTTCGGATTGCCTTCAAGGGAAAAGTTTCAAATTGATTTAAACGGCCACCTGATTAACGATGCGCTAGTCATTTTTTCTCGGGGAGATGAATTTAGTTCAGTCTCTCCTGAAGGGTACAATCCAACTACAATTTCTATTGATAGAAATTGGTTACAACAATTTGCTATTTTTCATGAAATACCCGTAGATATAGAAGCTATTGATAGCAACATTGCAGTTATCCCCATTTCCCCTCAAATCAAGACACAATTTAAGCGAATATTTATGTGTATTGCATCTGAAAAATATGCGCTCAAGGCGAGAGAATACTTAATCCAATACGAGCTGCCATTGTTATTATTACAACTGTCATTTTTACAAGAAAAATCCATTATTCTGAAGGTAATAAAAAAAGCTAACACCCTAGAAAGAGCGTTCAATTTTATTCAGTTAAACTCAAAGACCTCTATTTCTATCAAGCAAGTTTGTGAAGCTTCATGTATTCAAGAGCGCTCACTTGAGCGAGGGTTTAAAGAGTACTTCGGCATTTCACCTAATAATTATTTGCGTCTATATCGTTTACAACAAGCCAAAATACAGATCAAAAAAAGCAAAGGCATTGTCAAAATTTCAGATGTCGCATTAAATTGTGGCTTTACACACTTAGGCCGATTTTCTAATTACTATGGTGATCTTTTCAATGAATTACCAAGAGAGACGATGCTTAAAAGCCGAGTATTGTGAACTTAACTGCGACTCCACCAGTTGTGCGATAATCTTCTGATGAAAAATTATAATACCTATGTAGGTTGCCTTTATTTTGCTCAAATCATTAGCTCCGCAGTTTAGCTTTATCATCGCTTTACTCAGCTTTCGGAATATTGAAGAATTGTTGTTAACTAGAGGGATTGTTGTTAGTTATTAAATGATTTGTCAGTGGTGTAAAAAAGCATGGTTCGATGTACTGTAACCCAATATAACTGAGCCATGGAGAACTTATTGTTTATAAATTGGTATTTCATAAATTTTCTCTTACGTTAACCATAAGAGAAAATTCTAGGTTCAATTTCAATTATTCTTTTGGGGTTTTATCCCAGTAATTCCCACAAGTGTCATTATTACCACGAACAAATTTTTTCTCTGCGTAAAATTTATTTACTTCCATATGAGACTTAATCATCGAAAATATTTGTGGCATTAAATCCCATATTGCTTGCCAACCACCTTTACGCTGTACCCACATAAATAGCTTCAGCGGGTTCTTAGGGTTATCGTGGTGTTCGCCGAGATCTGAGACATATGAATCTATATCATCAGCGTCCAAAATACCCTCAAGCATCTTCCAGTCGTTCCAGTCACTTCGAAAGTTAACTCTACCTGCCTCATTAATAACCCATAAAGAATTTGGAAACTCTCCCCACTCTTTATGAATGCTTCCTTTAATATCATCAACTAAAAATATACGATTGGGGTGACTTAATTCAGCTGTGCTGGTTGCAGCACGAATTTTATCTTCTTGTGTTTGGTGAGCAGGTAATTTCTCTCCTGGATGGGCTTCGCGGACATAAAGCATAAGAAAGACAGTATTCTCATCTGTAAATTTTTCAGCTACTCGATTCATCCCCTCTATATTGTTTCCGAACATTGGGCAGGTGACACTGCCTGTTTCAAGGATAATTCGCTTCCCTTTGAAGTCTGAAAGTTTGATCTGTTTTCCATCTAGCCCAAATGCAGTGAAATCTTTTACACACTCACCAACGCGTGGGGCTACGTTAATAAAAGGGGTCATTTCATAATATTTGGTTTTGAAGTTTTTATAGTTGTACTGGCTATCAGTAGTTGATTTATTCATAGGTAAGTACTCGTTATAGGTTGATAATAGCGGGAATCATCAAAAGTTTTTTGAAAGAAGGGATTACTGAATAACTATTAATATAGATGAATAATTTATGAGAAAATATCCAAAATACGACAATTTTCGCTATTTGATTAAAAGTAGTAAACGATAATCCCCCTTTTAAGGGCGTAAGCATATATTCATTTTAAGTGTGTAGTGTTTAAACAAATTCGGCTATAAATTATAGATTTCTGAGGCGCTTTGGAGTCGAAAACGACTTAGCAGTAATGTCTGCTATGTCGGAACAGCTGCCGTTATATACCTCAAAATGCACATAAACTCTAACTCGCTTTGTGCCCCAAATCGAGATAGAAAACTAAGGCGCAAACGCCCCCTAACGCCTTAGAAAGCTATAAATATGTGGCCAATGTTGTTTAGCTACAACAAGACAATATAATGGTCTGTTTCATTACCTTCTCAATAAATGAGAAAGTCATTCCTATTTTATCCTGTTTATCTCTCCACCTTAGTTAGTAATACTTAAGTCTCTAAAACACACTAACAACTAACTAAGGGTAATCTCATGAAAATTCAAAATCCAATGCCATACGATTTTAAAAACTGGACACGCGGAGATGCAGTTGAAGAATGGGGTCCACACAAACCTCAAGACCCTTGGTTCTTAGAATGGAGATGGTACACAGGTAATCTTGTGGGTGCAGATGGTTCGCGTTACTTCCTATACCTCATATTCCAACCTGGTGGTCATGGCTTTTATGGTCCGATCAATGCTGAAACAGGTAAAAACTACAGCAAAGACAAGCCGCTCACGTCAGTCTTTTATCGTTTAACCAATGTAGATTCAGGCGAAACCGTTTTCTACCACCAAGAGTATACGGATGCATCATACGATGAATTATACGATATCGACACTAAAATATGGTGTTATCAAGGCGAAAAATTCTCAGCGTCTCTAAGCTGGGATGGTGAAAAAATGGAGTTATCAGCACAAGATGAAACAGGACTTATCGAGCTGAGCGCGACTGGTGATGCACGTTGGTACAACGACCCGGCTCTCGACCAAGAAGGATTTATGCGAGAAGGTGCAGGTTATACTTTATATTACTCTTGCCCAAATATGCCTTCTCACGGACGCTACGTTAAAAACAGTGACACAATACAAACCATCGTTGAATTCGATGGTCGTGGATGGTTAGATAATCAGGTTTGTGATCTGGTTGACCCTAGCTCAATCAAATGGGAATGGACCGGATTATTGTTTGCCGATGGCGACAGAATAAACCTATATAACTTCCTCCACGATGACTTACAGATGTGTACTTGGTTTAAAGCCGATGGTACAAGAGAACAAACAGATGTCGGTTTTGTTCAAAAACAAACCGGCTATACGAAACTAGAATCTGATATTTGGGTTTCTTATGGTTGGGAGTTTGAAATTCCGGTTAAAGGCAAAAAATACCGTGTTGAACCATGCTGTCCGAACCTAATGCCTGCAATGGGTAAACCTGGTGGCATGCTTGAGACTATCGGGAAATTATTTGATGAAGAGGGAAATCAGGTGGGTTGGGCAACAACCGAATCGATGGACGTAAAAGAGCTTGATAATGGACCAGGTGGCAGTCGTCAGCTTTAGTTAGGAAATGAAACAACCAGTTAGTTTAGCTGGTTGTTGCTTTTTGGGCAGAGTCTGCAAGAAAGTCGATTAATGCTTTTACAGCATGTGATTGGTATTTAACCGTTGGATAAATTAACCAAATATCATAATGCATTTTATTGTTCGTACTTAACAGACTAATAAGCTTGCCAGAAACAATATCATCTTTACAAAGCACCCTAGGCAACAACGCAACGCCTTGCCCCAATAACGACGCTTGATGAATCAAGCTAATATCATTAGAAATAAAATTACCAGTAATATCATTTAGCTTCTCATCTTTGCTAAATGTCCAGGTTGATTCAACCACATTATTTGAGTCTCGAAAGCGTAAACAATTGTGTTCACTAAGATCTTCTAGACAGCGAGGTGTACCATTACTCTGTAAATACTCTGGTGATGCAACAAGCTCTGTCAATATCGTTCGAGCCTTTCGACACTTTAAGTTTGAGTCCTGTTGTTCGCCCACTTTTATGGCTAAATCAATACCATGTTTGATTAAACAGATGTTCTGACTTTCAATCACTAAATCCAATAAAATATCAGGATGCATTAACTGAAATTGATGGAAATAAGGAATAAGTGGCTTCGCAGCAGGAAGAAGTTGTACTCTAATTTCCCCCTCTAATGCCGTTTGCTTATGATGTATTTCTTCTAGCGTATTGTCCAAGTCGGCACATATCGATTTAGTACGTTGGTAAAAGATAAGCCCTGCTTTCGAAGGCGTAACAGAACGAGTAGAGCGCGTTAATAGCGTGAGGGATAACTCTTTTTCAAGTAATATGATTTTTCGGCTGACGGTAGCCGTAGGTAGATCTAAACTTTTTGCTGCTGCAGTAAATCCCCCGCTCTCAACAACACAATGAAAAATTTGCAAGTCAGTAATATTCAATTTAGGTCTCTCTGAATTAAACCGTGAAAAATTGATTAAAACATACTACTTATTGCTTGAGCCTACTAGTAAAAAATTAAATGATAGTGCAAGGAAATGATTTCATACAAAGCATGAGTTGTCGAAAGTAATTCTTCATTCAAACCTCACTACATAATTAGGGATAACTTTGAGCTACCAAGTTGATCCTTTTTAGTTACTTTAAATAACAGTTACCTATCTAGTGGGGTGAACATATAAAATATTTGTGTAATGGAACAGTTATCTGATCGTATTTTTAGAGTTGCTTATCTCATATTTTCTAAGTCGCTTCGTGCCCCTTAGCGCCCTAAAAAAGTAAGGCATTCCGCCCCCTTTTCGAGTTAGAAAGACAATATAATTTAAATCAAATAGAATCTTAAAAAACAAAATTCACAAGTATTTTCGGGATGATGCATACGCGATGATACAACTTGCATCACGTCAAAAGGCGGTTAACACAATACACCTGTGAATTTACAGACCCACTGTGAACGCCAATGAAATACAAACTAGAAAGTTAAGGCGCAAACGCCCCCAATGCGACTTACCTACTACAAATTAATGACCTATTTCCCCGCTAAAAAACTCCTCAGTTATTTTATCGGTTTACAATAGTTTGTTCTATACTTTTACACTCTTGAACATTAGTTTCATAACTTGCGATAACACCTTCGTGATAAATCCACTCTTCTATATCTAGAGATGGTAAGACTACTTTATCAATTTCAGTATTTCAGTATTTCAGTCAGTTAGATAAGGAAATCAGAATGATCATACGCCTGCTTGCAGCTTCTTTTATTTCTCTTTTATTGTTTGCCTGTTCGGAACAGGAAAGACAAGACACCACCGATTTTGGCCCAGCACAACCACGAGACCGTATTGTTAAGCAACCAGATCCGCTCGCAGACATCTTCCATGATCAAGTAAAACCGGTTCTTGATAAACGCTGCGTAGTTTGTCATGCTTGTTATGATGCTCCTTGCCAGTTAAAGCTTTCTTCTCCTGAAGGTATTGATCGTGGTTTTTCTCCCGAAATTGTTTATGGAACTCGACGTAAACAGACCTCACCCACACGTTTGTTTATTGATATGCAAACCACACAAGAGTGGCGCGATAAAGGCTATAGCAGCGTATTAAATGAGCGTGATCAAACCCCTGCAGCAAATTTAGAACAAAGTGTTCTTTATCAATTATTAGCTCAAAAAATGGAACATCCATTACCCGACGTCGAAGTGTTATCTGATGAAGATTTTGATTTTTCGCTAGCCCGTCAACAAACTTGCCCTGATGTTAATGGCATGCATGAATATAAACAGATGCAGCCATTTGCCGGCATGCCTTATGGATTACCAGGTTTAGAAGCGAGTGAATTCAATACCCTAATAGAATGGATTAAGTCAGGAGCGCCGATGGCACAACCTACAGCGTTAACTGATTCCATTGTGCAACAAGTTAATGATTGGGAAGTAATATTCAATCAGAATGATAACAAATCAAAGTTGATTAACCGCTACATCTATGAGCATCTTTTTTTAGGTAACCTGTATTTTTCAGAAGAAAAGGTCAATAAAGAGCAGCCTCCAGTTTACTTCCGCTTAGTTCGCTCGTCGACTCCTCCTGGTCAACCTCTCAAGGAAATTGCGACTAGACGCCCTTACGAAGACCCCAAAGTGGCAAAGGTTTATTATCGTTTTCGCCAAGTCACCTCTACTATCATCACTAAAACGCATTTACCTTATGCATTAAATCAGCAACGCCTAGAACGTTGGAATGAGCTGTTTTATCAAGCCCCTTTTTCTGTTGAGTCTTTACCAAATTATAAAAATGGCAGTAACCCCTTCAAAAATTTTGCGGCTATCCCTGCTGAAGCACGTTATCAGTTTATGTTAGATGAAGCTGAATTTTCCATTATGGGCTTTATTAAAGGCCCTGTATGCCGAGGACAAACCGCCCTGAATGTTATCCAAGATAAATTTTGGGTGTTATTCACCAATCCAGAGCACCTTAAACATGAAGGTTACCAAGATTTTGTCAACCAACAAGCAAATAATTTAGAGTTACCTTCAGATTATAGTGCCACGCATTTCGCGACCACTTCATGGAAAAAATACGCTAAACGAGAAAAAAAATATATCGCTGCGCAACAAGATATTCTAAGTACAGTTGATGATAATAAACTGATTGGATTTGATAGTTTATGGTCAGGCAATGACAATGCAAGTTTATCCGTTTTCCGCCATTTTGATAGTGCGGTGGTAGTACGTGGTTTACAAGGTAGCGCCCCAAAAACAGCATGGATTATTAATTACCCTATTTTAGAGCGTATTCATTATTTATTAGTGGCTGGTTACGATGTGTATGGGTCAATCCGCCATCAACTGGTGACCCGTTTATATATGGACTTTTTACGCATTGAAAGCGAGATGTCATTTATAACATTATTACCTAAAGAGCAACGTGAGGCTGAGATAGAGTCTTGGTATTTAGAGTCGACAAAAGATCTCACAGAGTACATAGACGATAGCAGTTTTTTCTTTGATCATGAAAATAGCATCGAATATCAAACTGATAATCAAAAACAAGAACTATTTGACCTATTAAAACAACGCTATCGGAGTAGCGAAAAATTTGCGTTAGATGTGAACGATGGAGACTTGATGGGATTGAACCAATTGCCCAATGCCGCGATTCAGCAACTCGCGCAGGTGAGTTTTATTATTGTAGATAATGAACAAGGCGAATCTCAGCTGTACACTTTACTCAGACATAATGAACGCAGTAATGTTTCAACCCTTTTAAAAGAAAATAAAACCCGTGTACCTGAATTAGACGAGGCAGAGGTATTTAAAGGACTCCTTAGTAGCTATCCAGGCGTTATTTTCAAAATAAGCCCGCAGCACCAAAAAGTGTTTGTGACACAGCTGCAACAGGTCACAAATGAAGAACAATATAAACAGCTATTACAAACATTTGCTGTTCGTCGTACTAATCCAGGTTTCTGGAAAGTCAGCGATCTGTTACACGAAACGCAACAACAGCAACAACCAATTAATTATGGTTTATTCGATTACAATCGATTAGAAAACCGCTAGCTTTTAATTAAGTCCAGATCGCTGCTGAATAACCACAGCAGTTATTCACCAGCAATTGATACTATTTGAAAAAATGGGAATGAACCTAAATGTCTATTAAAACAAAAACCAATTTACGTATTGCAATCATGGGTGCAGGTGCGATGGGCAGTGTACTCGGCGCATTATTGCACCGTTCTGGCGCGCAGGTCTGGCTCGTTGATGGTTGGCAAGAACATGTTAATGTAATGAATGATAAAGGCTTAACATTAACAGGTGAAATTAAAGACACAGTTAAACTCAACGCCACCACTGATGCCAGCAGTGTCGGTATTGTTGATTTAGTGATATTCCAAGGCAAATCGAATCAATTACCAAACCAAGCAAAAGTCGCACAAGTGATGGTTGACGAAAACACCTTATTATTGGCGTTGCAAAATGGTATTGGTCACGCAGAAACATTATCAGCGGTTTACCCAGCAGCACAAATCATGTTTGGTTTTTGTGAATATGGCGCAGATTTATTAGGGCCTGGACAAGTGAGTCCGCATCTTGGCAAAGCAATTATCGCTTTTCAACCGGCTTCTGGGGTTTTCACAGAAGCACATCAACGTATCGTTCAAGCACTTTCAGATGCTGGCTTTACTGCAAATTTATCGTTAGATGTTGAGAAAGAAACTTGGGAGAAATTGGTGATGAATGGCTGCTTTAATGCGAGTTGCGCATTAACACGCCTTAAGGCCGGTCATTTTTATGAGCAACAAGAAGCTAAAGCATTAGTGGCTGATATGCTTGATGAGATCATCGCGGTAGCAGCAGCAAAAGAGATCATGCTTGATGCAAAAATGCTCACCGAAAAGTTATCGTTTGTTGTGCAAGTAGCAGGCGATCATCACCCCTCATTAGCACAAGATGTAATGAATAAACGCATGACAGAAATACTGTCGATTAATGGCGCTATTGTCCACGAAGGTGATAGATTAAATGTGCCAGTACCGGTCAACAGAACCATCACACGCTTAGTATCGATTCTCCATGCAACCTATGAAAAACAGTTCTAATTTTGTCGATGTTAGACAGAGTATTTCTCTGTCTAACAGAAACAGAACTTATATTTCATTCATCAGTTGGCAACCTTTTAAATAGTTGATAAGCAGTTAACCAAGCCCTACCACACATTATTAATGGAGTAATTATCGTGACAGAGAGTATACCTGCAAAAACCAAAGAACCTCACAATAAAGGTGATGCAGCGACACGTTGGACCAAACGCTTAGTTTTGCTATGTGCCATTATTTGGGTGTGGCATTTATTTGCAGACCGCTTTACTCCCTATTCAGAGCATTCACGTATTCGCACCTTTGCCACTCTATGATAGTTATTTCCGTAATATTCCCTAAGTCGGTATGTGCCCCAAAGCGGCTTAGAAAGCTAAGGCGCAAACGCCCCCCATGCGAGTTAGAAACTTATAAAATTATGGTTAATATGACTTAACCACTACAACCACCCACCTATTTTATGTGGTCAATTGATTGACTCGTCATTATTCGGTATACATAAAGCTAGCTTACTCTCATTAACCTGATCTTTGAAACGGGTTAGCAGAATCCTTAATTTCGGATGAATGTAAGTTTTACAAAAAGGTTTATCGGGTGAGCTGTATAAGTAATTGATCAACTCTCCCTTATTTTCCTTAAAAGTCTCAAATGGCAGTACCTGCGTGATAATTGGTTTATCAAAATCACTCTGTAAAGAGTCTAAAATTTTGCTAGCTTCTTGGTTTTGAACATCGTTATAGGTATATACTGCCGATCGGTATTTTTGCCGCATGGAATGGTTAGATGTAGATGCATGAGTATGTAAATGAATCTCGATCAAGGTCCGCAAAGAAATAATAGACGGATCGAAATAGACTTCAATTGCTTCAGAGAATTCAGCATTACTGTCAATTGAAGCAATCCATCCTTGATTCACCGCGTTTATACCGATCAGTGATTCGAAAATACCTTCGGTGCACCAATGACAACCACCGCCTAAACCAACCTTGCTGAATTCCTCATTAGACTTAGTGTTATCTATAGACACAATCGAAGGCTCCTTTACTGACTCATTTTACTGAAGGTAAGACCCAATTACTTCTTGGGAAATGACAAGTATAACCATTCGGTACTTTTTCTAGATAATCTTGATGTGCGGCTTCTGCTTCCCAAAAGTCGCCTACAGGCGCTAACTCAGTAACAACAGGTCCAGGCCATAAACCTGACGCATCAACATCGATGATCGTTTGCATCGCTATAGACTTTTGTTCAGCAGAACAGTAATAAATCGCCGAACGATATGAAGCACCTCGGTCGTTTCCTTGTTGGTGTATTGTTGTTGGATCATGGATCTGAAAAAACAGCTCAAGGATATTACGA
This sequence comes from Psychromonas sp., assembly GCA_036961085.1. Lineage (GTDB taxonomy): Bacteria > Pseudomonadota > Gammaproteobacteria > Enterobacterales > Psychromonadaceae > Psychromonas. The sequence continues at coordinate 122 of JBALXF010000024.1, read as the reverse complement.
AAACTGACAACATCAGTATCGAATAATATCTCTATGCCTTCTGCGTGATTGCCATGATTTTGATAAGTTGCGTTGATAACGTCACCACCGGTATAACCCACTCGGGTTGACGTAACCCCTGG
>JBALXF010000249.1:3663-5215 GCA_036961085.1 Psychromonas sp. | reverse complement strand
CTACAAGAAAATAAAATGGCTTTAAAAAAAGAATTTGAAAACCTTGCAAATGATATTTTAGAAAATAATTTTTTAGAGATCAGTCTATCAGAAAACAGTCTATTAGAAAAAATGAACAAGCGTTTAAAGAGCTTAACCCTGCCAAGGTATTACCCTGTTGAGCAGAATTTAAATCAGATCAATATAAAGGCTAAATAGATTAAGTAAGACAACAGAAAGTAGAACGGAAAATTCAACTGTTCTACTTTATTAAGTAATTTGATTAATTAATGTTGATAACACAGTACAGTTCGGCAACAATAAATAATATTCGCTGAGCATTCTATTTATCAATTAATTATTTATTGCGGAGTTGTTATCACTAACCCTCATCCTTTACCGCTAATTATTGCCGGACCTATTGTCAGACACATAAGCCAAGATCAATTAACGTTCTGGTTCGTAACTGACAAACGTTATTCGATAACTTTTGAATTATTTACAGAAGATGAAAAACAATATATTGCTGAAATTACATTAAATAAACAGCAATTACAGCAAATTGATATTGGTACAAATGCGGTAATTAATTTGATCTCAATAGCATTTACAGAACCGTTGCCACTTGATAGTTTATTGCCCTATAACTTTGTGTTTGATGATGCTCGACAAAAATACTCATTAGCGCAGCTGCTACCTGAATTGTTATACCCACAGTCTTCATTTCCAAATTTAGTCATTAAATCAGATATAAAACAGATGTTGCATGGTTCATGCCGCAAACCACATTATCCGAGCAAAGATAGCTTAGCTGAAGTTGATCGCCTGTTAACAAATGAGAAGCTGGATGCTACAACCAGACCGGCAATGTTAATGATGACCGGTGATCAAATATACGCTGATGATGTTGCGGGTCCTATGCTGGTGGCTATTCACCAGGTCATAGAATTACTCGGACTATATGGCGAGGAGTGGCAGGGTGCTAAGGTGAATAATAGTGAGGCACTTTTTAATAGCCCACTTTGTTATTATAAGCGAGATAAATTACTGCCTAATAACTCTGCCAACAAAGCGGTTTATGACAAAATATTTGCAGCCGCTAAAAAGCCTATTTTTACCACTGATACTTCTAAAAACCATTTAATCACCTTAGCTGAAGTATTCGCCATGTACATTTTGGTTTGGTCTCCTACAATGTGGCGCTTTGTTAATCTGCAGTCCATTAAAATAGACAAGCAGTTTTCTGCAACATATCAACAAGAAATGGCTATTATTGAAGATTTCACTACCACACTACCTGCCGTAAGCCGTGGCTTAGCACATCTGCCTGTTTATATGATTTTTGATGATCATGATATCACTGATGATTGGAATCTTACGCGAGGTTGGGAAGAGGCGGCTTATGGACATCCATTCTCCAAGCGAATTATTGGTAATGCCTTGATTGCTTATTGGCTTTGCCAAGGCTGGGGAAATGCACCCGATAAATTCACTACGTTTAATCAGCAGGCTGAGCAATACTTTCAAGAAAATAGCTATGTTAAACAAGATCTGCTTATTGATAAGTTACTGG
>JBALXF010000249.1:0-3653 GCA_036961085.1 Psychromonas sp. | reverse complement strand
GGCTTGGAAGGAGTGGCATTACAGCTTAGCAACCGTCCCTAAAGTGATTGTGTTAGATACTCGAACACAGCGTTGGCGTTCTGAAAGTAATGCGAATAAACCTTCAGGACTAATGGATTGGGAAGCACTCTCAGAATTACAGCAACAGCTGATTGATCAATACCAAGTGATTTTAATTTCGCCTGCGCCAATTTATGGGGTAAAAGTGATTGAAACAATCCAACGTTTTTTCACTTTTTTGGGATTACCATTATTGGTCGATGCTGAAAACTGGATGGCACACCCTGGGACTGCTAATGTGATACTTAATATTTTTCGACATGAAAAAACACCACCACATTTTATTATTCTATCTGGTGATGTGCATTACTCATTTTTCTATGAGGTAACTCATAGATTTAGAAACAATAGCTCACGTATATTTCAAATCACGGCAAGTGGTATTAAAAATGAATTTCCAAACACTTTACTTAAATGGTTAGAGCGTTTTAACCGTTATTTATACGCAAGTTACTCACCACTTAATTGGGTCACTAAACGTCGTCGTATGAAAATTCAAGTTCGTAAGCCCGATCCTGAAGCGTTAAATACGGTAGTTAACCAGAGTGGTATTGGCTTGATCACCTTAATAGATGATCAACAAGTGGTGCAAGCTGAATTATTAACAGCAGACCATCAACGAATACTATTTCATCCATTAGCAGATAACGATTAAATAAAAGTGTGCGCTAAGTAGCTTTTAGCCGAAATATAAAAGGTTATGTTTCGGCTAGTATTATTTGATAATATGTTATTTCATGCTTATGTAGATGGCTCAGTTAATTTTTTGTAAAAAGCTTTTAAGCTTAAAAGTTCTACCACGCACACTTCAATCAACTGCGGAACTACGTTTCGGTTTGAGTTCATTTACAGAGGTGCTACGCACTACACAGAGAAAAAATAATTATACTTAAATTATGTCTTCTCTGTGACTCTCGGTGCTCTCTGTGGTTGGATATTATAATCTTTTGATTGTTGTAACGGAGAACTACCATGGTCTGATAAAAGCCGATCTTGAGTCGCGTAATACAAGGCAAGATAACTTGCTGACTTTGCATCTTGAAGTATCATGGGTATACAATCCCTTATCTCCTTATAAAAAGACTAATTACTATGATTGAAATAGCACTGTATGAACCTGAGATACCACCAAATACTGGTAATATCATTCGCTTATGTGCAAATACCGGATGTGTATTGCATCTAATTGAGCCATTAGGATTTGATTTAGATGATAAGAAAGTACGTAGAGCAGGCTTGGACTATCGTGAGATGACACATGTTTATCGTCACAAAGATTATCCTAGTTTTTTACAAGCGGTCTCTGGTAAACGTATTTTGGCTTGTACCACAAAAACCACAACGTTCCATAGCGAAGCAAAATTTCAATCTGGTGATATTTTATTATTTGGCCCTGAAACACGTGGTCTACCTAGTGAAATATTGGACGCTTTACCCCTCGACCAAAAATTACGCATTCCAATGCGCGCAGAAAGTCGCTCAATGAATTTATCTAATGCAGTATCTGTGTTTGTTTACGAAGCATGGCGACAACTTGATTTCGATGGTGCGGTATAAAGCAGAATTTGTATAGTCAGGGTTTATATAGACAAAGTTAAGAAATGGTTGAGTAAAGCTACTCAACCATTGTCAAAATAGTTACGGCTTAGTTTGTCGCAGTAATTCCACCAGCATCTGTACGCTTCTATTACCTCTAAACTCATTAATATCTAAACGGTAGACACAATATACAGTTTTTATATTAGGATCCGGCCAAGTTTTAATATCAATATTAAAAGCGATCGCTTCAATTATTTTCCCATCAACTTCTAGGGTCATTTTTAAATGTTTTTCACCGACTAAACGTTGTTGTCGCAATTTAAATATGCCATCAAAAAGCGGCGCTGGAAACCCTTGCCCCCACGGGCCAGCATCACGAAGCTCTTGAGCTTGCTCTAGGGTAAATTGAGCGCCCATTAATTGCCCATCACTAAGAATTATATTATTTAGCAGATCATCATTTACTTGCTCTTGCAGCACCTTATTTAACGTTTCTTCAAAGATTTTAAAATCCGGCTCTTTCAAAGAAAGCCCTGCAGCCATTGCATGACCACCAAATTTCAAAATAACACCAGGGATCCGTTTATCAACTAAATCAAGTACATCTCGAATATGGATACCAGGAATTGAACGTGCAGAAGCTTTTATTTCTCCATTTCCAGCTTTGGCAAATGCAAACGTAGGGCGGTAGTAACGCTCTTTAATACGAGACGCAACCAGCCCTATTACTCCCTGATGCCAATCAGCTTCAAACAAGCAAATTGCATGGGGAATACTGGTTTCATCAAGAGATAAATTAGCTAACGTTTTTAATGCCTCATCCTGCATGCCCTGCTCTATTTCTCGGCGAGATTGATTTAATCCATCAAGTTCGTTTGCGAGAATATTTGCTTGTTCCATATTTTCACATAAAAGCAGTTCAACACCGTAACTCATTTCATCTAAACGCCCTGCCGCATTTAGCCTAGGACCTAAGGAAAAACCTAAATCACTAGCAACTAGCTGTGATTGATTGCGTTTTGCAACACTAATTAGCGCGCTAATCCCCATTCGGCAGACACCCGCTCGAATACGCGCTAAGCCTTGTTGCACTAAAGTACGATTATTTGCATCAAGCTTAACCACATCCGCAACCGTACCTAGGGCAACAATATCCAATAAATTAGCAAGATTTGGCGCTTTAAACGTAGTGAAATAGCCCTTGTTTTGCATATAACTTCGCAGTGCTAACATGACGTAAAAAGCCACCCCAACCCCAGCAAGGTTTTTACTTGGGAAACTACAACCGTGCTGATTAGGGTTCACAATCGCATCAGCTTGTGGCGTTTCTTCTCCTGGCAAATGGTGATCTGTTACTAATACCTTTAAGCCTTTATCTTTAGCGTGCTTCACACCTGAAATGCTTGATATACCGTTATCTACAGTCATTAATACTTGTGCGCCTTTCGAGATAGCTAAATCGACTATCTCTGGGCTCAATCCATAACCATAATCAAAGCGATTAGGGATGAGGTAATCAATATTAGTAAAGCCTAAAGCACGTAATGCGAGAATACTAAGTGCGGTACTGGTAGCGCCATCAGCATCAAAGTCGCCTACTACAATAATTTTTTGTGAGGTTAACAGCGATGAATATAAGAGTTCACAAGCCTGTTCAATGCCTTTTAACTGTTGCGCATGCAATAAGGTCTTAGTGCTATTATCTAACTCCCCTTCATCTACAATGCCACGATTAACATAAAGCTGTTTTAATAAAGGAGAACAAGACAGATTAAGAAATCCACTGTCCACTGATACTCTATTTTTTACTTGAATGGATGTCATAAATACTACCAAAAGGTTTGCTGAAGTGTTGCTAAGGCAAGTGGATATAATTGAATCAAGCTGAGAATAAACTATCGCTATAAAAGCCGTTCAGATAATTTATTCTCAAGAAACTAGATAATTAAGTAGTTAGCTTTTAACGCGGCTATCTAATAGTTGGATCAGTTGTTCTGGTGGTAGGTAACCAGGTTGCAGAGAGCCATCTTCTAAGACTAATGCAGGTGTTCCGT
>JBALXF010000248.1:0-5221 GCA_036961085.1 Psychromonas sp. | reverse complement strand
GCGATGCCACTGCGTAAAAGATAACGAACGGTTTCAGGATTTGAATAGGAAGCAACAAATACTAAATCGGGCTCTAGTGCTAACATCGATTCTATTTCACCTTGAGTACGGCTAATTTCAAGTGGATAAAACCCAATGATATTAGACATGCTCGGGTAATCTACATAGCTGCTTACTGCTACGATTCGATTGACTGCCACTAAACCAGACAGAATGTGGTCTGTAGCTAAGGTTGCTGAAATAATCCGTGACGGTGGTTTATCTAATTGAAATTGAATACCGGTTCTGTCGGTTAAGGTTTTCGGAAAATCATCACCTTCTATCTGTGTCGTGAAACTAGCTTGCGACTCAGTAAAAAGTACAAATAATTGTCCTTTTTTAAAATGGATAATTAATGCCAATAGCAATAAAAACAGGGCAAAAGAAAATAGTTTTAAATTGTTCATTTTACCCCTGTGATGATTTATATATTGTTATGAATTTTTTTACTTAAAAAGAAGGTAACCATTCAAGCACATTTTTATAAAAATAGACTGTAAATGCTCAGGGCTAAGCCATTTATGCTGAGTTCAAGGCGAAAATGCGCAGTTTAGTCGTTTAAATGAGCAATTTTCAACGATGAAATAAGCTAAAATGGCGACGACCTGAGTAATTACAAAATAAGTTATTTAACTGTAATGCCAATATAGGCGGTTACAGGCTCTGTACCGTAATCAGTTATCTCTTCGTAATCAGTATCAAAGACGTTTTCAACACGTGCATTTAATGCAATGTGTTTATGTACTTGATAATTAGCTGCGATATTAACCAAGGTATAACTATCAAGATTGATATTGCCATAATCTAGACGTTCACCTACGTAACGCACGCCAAGATTCGTGCTGAATTTACTAGTGAATTTATAATTTAGATTGGCACTGGCACTATGTTTAGGGCGTCTTAGCAATTCATTTTTAGCTTCTGTGCCATCTTCAGTATTTAAATAAGTGTATTGACCGTTTACACGTGTTTTTTCATTCACACGTACAAATGAACTTAGCTCAATACCACTGGTTTTTTCATCTTGGTTGACATAACCACCCCAAGAGCCAATGGTTGGATCCCAACGAATAGCATCTTCATAGTCAGCATCAAAATAGGTAATGTCCACATAACCATCGACACTTTCAAAGTTATACTCAGCGCCTATATCCCAACTTTTACTGGTTTCAGGGTTTAATTCAAGTTGTGTTGGGTCATTATATAATTGGTAGAATGTTGGGTTTCTTACCCCTGTACCTTGGCTTGCGTGTAAACGAATACCATCGGTTGCCCAACCTGTTAAGGTGAGCTTATGAGTAGATTTATCATCGAACTCACTATTAAAATCGCGACGTACAGAGGTGGTTAGAAATACTGTTTTTGTCCAATCAATGGCATATTCACCTATGACAGCGGAAGAGTTCATCGATTTTTCCTGGTCATCGCCCCAGCTTAAAAAAGTCGATTCTTCGGTTTCTGCTGCTACGGTAAAACGGTGCTCAAAATCACTATCACCCGTAATGTAGTAATCACTTTGTAATTCACCTTTTACATTATCACCGCTATTTTTTGAATAGGGACCATAGTATCCCTGCGGCTCAAAGGTTTCTGACTTGGAGTCTGAATAAGATACCGATAAACGGTTTTTCCATTGATCATCCAATAAGTTCATGTAGCCATTTAATTTAGCAAGGCGTTGGCGCACTTTCCCGTAGTTATCATCATAGTTACCGGTTACATCGTATTCTGATTCTGAATCCGTATAGTTACCTACACCATCAATAGAGAAAATATTATTAAACTGATGTCCTGCTTTAAAACTGATATTTTGATTTTTATAACCATCATCATCGGGATCATCAAATTCGCCCGTTTTTGAGCTAATACCATCGGTTTCTATATTGGTAGCGGTGAATGCATAATGGCTTTTTTCAGTGCCTCCGCTTAGATTGACATGTTCTTTATGGTAATTACGCATGCCCACTTCGACACTGGCGCTAGGATGAAAACCTGGCTGGCCTTTTTTAGTGGTTATATTAATTACGCCACCCATTGCATCACTGCCCCAAAGTGCACTTTGGGGGCCTCTTAATACTTCGATAGTTTCGATATTATCTGTCATTAAATGTGCAAAATCATAACCGCCATTTGATGAAGAGCGATTATTCATTTTTACACCATCAATTACGACGACAGTGCTTTCAGAGCTAGCACCACGAATAAACACTGATGTTTTTTTACCGACTCCGCCATTACTGGCAACACTCACACCGGGTACATCGCGTAATAGTTCAGCAACGCTCCGATCTTGATTTTCTTCAATGTATTGCGCGTCTAATACGGTAATAGAACTGCCGGTCTCAACACGTTTGGTTTCTACCATACTCGCTGAAATAACAATATCTTGATCTGTAGATGTTTGTTTTGATTGTTCATTAGCAAAGCTTTGAGTACTAAAAAGAGTGCTTAATATTAATGCTATTGGTGTGTAATTTTGACGTAACATGAATCTTCCTTGGTTTTTCATTAGTATAGGAAAGTTTCATTGTGACTAAGCGGGGGATAAGTATAAGCTCAAACTATCTGCCGAAAATGTATTGGTCAGCTAATATTTTGCAGTTTAAACGCTAAGTAACAAAAAACTTTCTTTGCCTTCGTCACCATTACGTTCAATCAAATTTATTTGAAAGGGTATTTTACGTTCCTACTAAGCCGACCCGCGTAGTGGAAAGTGACGTTCTTTATGCTGCGCTCTGACTTAATTTTTATGCATCTTAATGCAGATAAAAATATTCACAGTTGCGGGGGCAGTGCATGATAATTTTAGCAATCAATTGCTAACATGCTTTCCAGTTAATCCTGACAAATTAATGCAAGAACCATAAAGAAGTGCAGAGTATAGGGAATCCAATTTCACTGTCAATATGTAGATTTCAGTGGCTTTTGAAGTATTTAACTACACAAGTTATCTTAATAAATCATTTTAAATCATAGTTTCAAGCACAATTTCAAACACATGGACTTAATTAATATCCCATGACACCTCAAAATGCTTTGGCTTTACATTTCGAAGTATCAAGGGCATAGGTTGTGATTTACTTAAAATTATTCCACTTAATTTCATCAACATCGATACGTTCATTGGCAATGTAATGCAAATAATCACCCGTTTTTACTATTTGATCCGACTCAGGGTTAAGCTGCATATCATCACCATTTTTAAAATGGCTTAAGCCAATTAGAATAATTGCATAGTTAGCTTTAAGCTCATGGAATAATATTCCAAAATTAATCTGTTTGTTAATCACCGGCACTTGGAAGCAATATAATGTTGCTCCAGTTAATGTCGATAATAATTGCTCTGTTACTTGGCTAGAACCGGGATCTTGCATGGTTCTTACCATCATTTTTGCGCTGGTATCGACACTGCACTCTATTTGTGGGCAATGAATTTTTAGTAGATCTGCTTGGCTTTTATCAAAAAAATGGGCAGAAATATTGGCATCTTTACTTGCATAGGTGGCAATACTTAACGCAATTGATAAGGTTTCATCATCGGATTTACCATCAACAATGATCCGTTCAGCTTTGTTGATAGCGATTTTATTTAGTTCGCGAATATCTGAAAATGTACGTAAACGGGCAAATAAAATCTCTTTATTATCGGGGAAAGGGTTTTTCATTTCTTCGGTCACACACAAAAGAATGGGTCTTTTTTTGCGTTTTTTATCACCTAAAATCAGTTCAATAATTTGTTTGGTTGAATATTGATCCCAACATAATAACAATATGTGGTTATTCAAATCAGAGAAGTCATTACTACCGTCCATATTTTTTCTCGCTATATCAATAAATATTTGTGTCGATTTCCCGATGAATGAGGCAAAAACAATTAACCCTGATGGGATCTGCCAAAATGTAACCACTAATTTTCCTGCGTGGGATACAGGGCTAAAGTCACCAAAACCCACGGTAGAGATCACCACAAGGTTATAGTAGATAAATTCATAGGGGTGATTGGTGAGGGCAACTTCACCTGCCAATAATAACAACAGGTAAGTAACTGCACTTTGTGTGAAGATTAAACCAAGCAGTATAGGCCAACTCAATCGCCGAGCTAAAAGCCTAAAAAGTTTATTAACGCGTTTAGATGGAAGCATTCTTTACTAATCCCTTAGTTATTACTGTCTGTGGTGAATCTGTTTTTATTAAAGATTAAAGCAATTACCACAGAGAACACCGAGGCTTCGCACACCGAGAAATATAAGATAAAAAACTTTATAAAGTACTTTCTCAGTGAAGCGCGCAGCGCCTCTGTGTAAATGAAGTGAAACCGAAACACTGTTTCGCAGTTCGCTGAATGTGTGTGGTGAATCTGTTTTTATTAAAAGATTAAAGCAATTACCACAGAGAACACCGAGGCTTCGCACACCGAGAGTTATAAGATAAAAAACTTATAAAGTGTTTTCTCTGTGTAGCGCACTCTGCGGTAGAGTCTTTAAGCTTTTGATACAAGACCACCTGAGTCATCTACATAAGCATGTAAAAGTAATATGCGCTATCAGGTTTTTGTAGTTGTTATCTGGGCTCGCATAATATGCTGAGGTCCAGATAGGCCGCCTAAATAAGTTGTACCTGTATCATCAAAATTTGCAGCTAAATAACAATGATAAGCCGCTAAATTTTCACAATTTACAGTTAAGTAAATATAATTGTATTGTTGATAATTAATCGCTAGATAAGGCATTAACGCTAACATCCCTTTTTTAGCAAAGCCTCTACCTTGATATTGAGTAGAAATAAAAAAACTACGTAAACCTATCGAACTAGTTCCGCAAAAATCATATTTTTTAGCGTAACTAGTATCAATTAAAAACAGGCCGACAACGACTTCATTATCTAGAATGACATGTACGTGACAAAAATCAGAATCATTCGCTAAGATTGCTTGCAAGGTTTCAACATAGTGCAGTTGCTCAGTACTTACTCCAAGATCATTCACTTGCTGTAAATACCCAGAGTGCATTTTTTCAATTTCAACCAAGTATGCCCTCCTTCATAAATGCAAATAGCTCACTATTTAGCTTAACTCTTTTAATGCCAGTAACGCTTGATCTGCTTTTTCAGCTTGGACAAATATATGGTCGTGATAATAAGCTGCGATCACATTTGCACTGATGCCATGGGATGCTAATTTTTC
>JBALXF010000247.1:0-5243 GCA_036961085.1 Psychromonas sp. | reverse complement strand
CTTTAATATCTTTACAAAAGATCACCTGAGTTATCTATATAAGCATGTTATTTTTTAACTATTTTAAAATTATCTTTCACCTTGTATTTCAAATGAGTCACTTTTTAAGCGCGCTTTACCATCTTGTTCAATTACCCAATGTTCTTTGTGTACCACACCAAAGGCTTTATTCATTTTCCAATTTGAAGTCAGAATATAACCCTCATCTTCAGCTTGCTGCCACTCAACATTTGAATACTGTACGTCAGCAAAACCTTGGTCGATGATATTTTGCCAACAAGCTAATATTTGTTCACGTCCTTTGAATATGCCTAAGGGTTTTGCTTCCATAATACAATCTTCACTATATTGAGCTGCACATCCTTTTGCATCTTGATTATTAAACGCGAGTTGCCAAGCATTAATACCATCTTTACATAAATCTAGAATATTTTTATTCGTCATGGTTTTTATCTCTTGTTATTAATGGAGTTAAAACAACAATAAAACTATTTATTGAATAGAAAAACAAAGATAATAGAAATTAAAGTTCTGTTTATAAGGACAATCATATGAAGAAACTTCGCCATATGTCTATTTTTGCACATATTGTTGAAGCGGGATCGATTACCGGTGCCGCGGAATCGCTGCAATTATCAAAATCTGTTGTTAGCCAGCATTTGAAGGTACTTGAGGAACAATTGGGTGTTTTATTAATTAAACGAAGTACTCGCAAACACATCCTCACCAGTGCCGGCCGTGACTTCTATGAGTCTTGTAAAGATATAAATAAAATAGCTGACAGTGCTTGGCAACGCGCCCAAGAGTCTATAGAAGTGCCCAAAGGTTACATAAAAATCACGGCACCTAATGCATTGATGGAGCTGGTTATTGCACCTGCCATTGGTAAGTTGTTAAAGCAGTATCCGCAACTCGAGCCGGAGCTGGTTAGTAGTGATTCACACCTTGATTTAATGTCAGAAAACATAGATTTAGCAATTCGAGTCGGGCGCTCTCAATCTAGTAATTTGAAACAACGTAGAATTGGCGAATTTAGAGATGTGTTTTGTGGTAGCCAGGATTTACTGCAAAAGCAGCAAATAGATAAAGCGCTTTATATTGCTAATCATTGGCAAAGTAAGCATATTAAACATGATTTTTCTGATTCAGAGGGGAATCATGTTACTTACGAGTCAAGTGTTCACTGCAAAGCTAATTCATTCTATGCTTGTTTAGCCTTGATAAAAGAAGGGGCGGGTATCGGTTTAATCCCTGATTTTCAGTTTAAGCAGATTAAACCGGCTTTGAATGAAGTTTTCCCTCACTTTAAGCTGCCAATAAACCAAGTTTATGCACTATATCCTTACCATAATTACCTGCCCCTAAGTGTTAAAGTTTGCATCGAAGCAATACAAATACATTTTAATAAATTGTCTGAACAACCTAAAGCGCCTCTTTGAATAAAGGCAGTTTAGACGCTAATCTGAAATGTAAGCTAAGTGATTAATACAGTAAAAAGGGAGTTAAATGTGACATATCAACAATATAATGCATTTTGCGCTTCTCTACCTGCTACCACATACGTTATGCAATGGAATAACTCTCATGTATGGAAAGTAGGTGGTAAAGTGTTTGCAATTGGTGGTTTAGGAGAAAAAGATAAACCTGCTTTTATATTTAAAACATCAGAAAATAATTACCATTTTTTAAGTCAAATTGAAGGTTACAAACCTGCGCCTTACTTTGCTTCTAGAGGCATGAAGTGGATACAACATTATGCTAGCACTGAAGCGACAAATGATGATTTAGTTTATTACCTGAAAGATTCCTATCGTATTGTTTCTTTGGGGCTTACGAAAAAAAAGCAAAAAGAATTGGGGCTTAATCAGGACTAACTATAAGCTTGTAGTTGTTTTTTTTTGCAATAAAACAATATAAAACAATGGCTTAAACAGTTGTTTTTTAAAGAGCTATATACTGGAAATCAATATACGGAAATTTAATTTTTTTACTGTCAGTCTAAAAAATCAGTAAATTAGTTATGGAAGACTCAAATGAACGAAATTCAAAAAGCATTCTTAGATCGATATTTAGCAACCTTAAACCAACAACAGAAAGACAATATACCGCAATGTATCGCTGAATATTTTTGTGCCGACGAATATAATGCTAATGAGTGTGCTCGTCTAATAAACAATCATATAAAACGTGCTTCATGTAGCTTAAAGGTAGCTTATGAGATTGAAAATGAGCCATTACCAAAAGTGGGGCAGCTTACCCTAGTGTTAGATTGGGATGAACAACCTATATGCATTATTCAACTGACTGATGTGACAACGTGTCCTTTTAATATGGTAACGGAGGAGTTTGCAAAATTGGAAGGTGAGGGCGACGGTAGTTATGCTTGGTGGCGCGCAGCACATTTAGATTTTTTTACTAAGTATGCTAAACAACTCCATATTGCTTTTACTGAAACTGATCTTCTTTTGTTAGAGCGCTTTAAAAAGGTATTTCCTGTCGATTAAATTAAGTGCTTATGTATTTAACCCAGATAAAAATGAAAAAGAATTAAAATCATTAAAAAATACTCCTCACATGTTCAATTAAACAACGAAGGTTTTTTTACTCAGTGTCTCTGTGGTCGTGTCTTTAAGTTTTTGATAAAAGTCCACCTGAGTCATCTACATAAGCATGTATTTAAATAAAGCGTGAACAGGTAAGATAATAATCAATTATTTCAATTGCTGTTGGCTATTGTTTTTTTTTATAATAATGTTTCACCTTCAGCAAAACTCTCCCAATATAATAGGAACACTCTCTAGTGAAAATGATTAATGACCTTAACGATATAATTGATAGCTACGATACTTTTATTTTGGATCAATGGGGGGTTTTGCATAATGGTGGTGATGCATTCCCACAAGCTATTGAAGCACTGAAGTTTTTAAAAGCGAAAAACAAAAAAGTAGTGATTTTGTCTAACAGTGGCAAGGCAGGTGTTTTTTCTTATGCACGCCTTGAAGATTCAGGCATCAGCCGTGATTTATACCTTGATGTATTAACCTCTGGCGATCATATGCGTCATAACTTCAATTCCGGTAAATTTAAACATCTTGGCAGTAATGCATTACATTTTTCGTGGGACGACGACTTAACCGTTTTAAAAGACTGCGGTTTATCTGAAACAAATATTGAAGATGCTTCATTTGTGCTTTGTTGTGGTGTGGAGCGTGGAGGTGTCGCTGATTATATGGATGATTTAACCTTAGCATTGCAAAAAAAGCTTGAGTTAGTGGTTAGCAATCCTGATCTTGTCGCTATGACACCTGATGGCTCACTAAAAACCTGTCCTGGTTCAATTGCCAAAGCTTATCAAGATATGGGCGGCAAAGTGCATTGGCATGGTAAACCGCAACATGATATCTATAAAATGTGCCATAAGTTAGTGGGCGGATGGGATAATGCTGTCGCCGTGGGTGACAGTTTGGAGCACGATATTGCGGGTGCAAATACGGCTTCGATATCGAGTTTATTTATCAGCAGTGGCATTCATGCGACACAAATTAGCGATCACAAAAGTATTGTCAGATTAAGTGAAAGCTATGCAGTGACACCGAGTTATTGCACTGAGTGGTTTAAAGCCTAAATATTAGCATGCCCTAATTATTAGCGTGCATCAGCAATAATTGGCCTTTTCATTAAAAGGCCATAGTCTATATAAAACTTACAATGGCATTTTAAGTAAGCTATTGTTTATCAAATCGTTGTTTATCATGCTACTTTTTATGTAGTTATCGAGCACATTGCCAATTAAAATATTTTGGCTAGGTTGATTAGTATTTATTTTCACATAGATATGATCAGAGAATGGTTCACTATTTAAGTAAGTGGTGAGCAATTGGTCACATGCTTGTTCATTCCAAATTTTTTTACTATCACCGCTTAATATTATTTCTTGTGCTTTATCAACAAGATTATCCGTATCATATTTACCCAATTCCGTACTGGTAAGACCCGCATGATAAATTAAATTATCAAAGGCTGGTTGTTGCTCATCAGCAGCGATGTAATCATTTTCAATACATACGGCTAATCCAATGATATCGTCAAAAAATCCATCCAGTTCTTGGTTAAGCTGTTGATCGTTATTTCCCACATTTGCCTTGGCTACTGTGGAAAAAATAAAAAAGGTTGAGATTATTAAGGTGAATAATTTACTCATTTTGTGCTCCTGGCATTAGTAAACCTCCCTTTATAATTTCTTCCTTTAAACTGCCTTCTTGATACATTTATCAGCACTATTATGTAGGAACTTAGGTTTTTTTAAATATTGCTATATATATACTTAATATACCTTTTTCTTATGTGTTTCTCTTTCTGCTGTTTAGTAAAAATGTTTGCTACAAATACATCATTTATTCGTATGTAAAACATATTAAATACAGCCGTATATTTATAACTCTTAAATATTCATTATAACGCCATCAAGAGTTACGAGTCATTCATGTCTTTAAACCATAAAACTGACAATGGCTTTCAGTTGCTTAACTGTTTAGCGATTATTAAGTAATGGTTTATATAATGAGGATTGCACAAGCAAAGCAGTATGCAATTGAGCGGCTTCAGTAACTAAAAATTATTTATCTGTATTAAAGTATAAGAGGTTGGAATATGAAATTTAATAAAAAACAATTTATAGGCTTACTATTGGGTTCAATGGCAATGATACAAGTTAATGCTGCTAGCATTACTTTAAAAGATGGCCGCAGTTTTGAAGGTGAGATTAAAAGCCATAATAGTGAAACTATCGTGCTTGATATGAATGGCATTGATATAACATTTCCAACAACAGAAGTGCAGTCGGTTGACCTATCTGCTGTGGCTAAAAGCGAACCTGAAAACGCTGAACCTGAAGTAAAACAAGCTAGTGCTGAAAAAATAAGTGACGCTGCAGTCGATAGCTCGATTGCTATAGAGGGGAGTATCTTAACAGTAAGGATCAGTGAAGGTTTTAATAGCAGACATCATAAAACAGGGCAACGATTTACAGGCGAATTGGAAAGTAATCTGGTTGTTGGTGATAACGTTCTTGCGCCTAAAGGAAGTCAGGTTTATGGCGTATTAACTGAAGTTAAAAAGGCAGGGCGCATAGCGGGTTCAGCTTCATTAAGCTTTCAGCTTACGGACATTTCGATTAATGGCACCATGCATCCAGTTAAGACTCAAGTGCTAAGCGGTGAAGGTGAAAACACGGCTAAAGCGAC
>JBALXF010000246.1:0-5271 GCA_036961085.1 Psychromonas sp. | reverse complement strand
CGCTGTTTGCAACGACAGGCTACGAGAAAACGTCCATTGCTGCTATTTGTGCACACTCACAGGTCTCTAAGGGGTTGGTTTTTCACCACTTTAAGAATAAAGAGGGATTACTCAGAGAAGTATTCCTGCGTATGTCTGAGATTATTAATCAGGTTAGCGATAATGCGACCGGCGTTAATAACGTGCTAAGCCCGAAAGAGAAGTTGGTTACTTTTTTGGAGGATATTTTTGTTTCGATGGCTTCTCCTGAACAGAGATTATATTACCAATTCGACTTTCAAGTGCTGTGTCAGCCTTCTGCGCGATTAGTTTTGAAAGATCTGTTCGATCAGCGCTATCAGTTAATGGTGACCTCTTTTAGCGATATTTTATGCGAGATACCTTCAGCTAAGACCATTGTTGATAGCCATATGTTAATCGCTGAAATAGACGGTATTGCCTTGAACTATCTACTAGCTAACGATGATTATCCGCTGATGGCGATCAAAGATCGTTTTATCCAAAAACAATTGTTATTGCTAGGTCTTTAGTAACTAGCTCAACACGAAAAAATAAGAGTATATAAAATGAAAACACCCTACCAAATTCAATACGAAACCTTCGCTGCTGCAGGTGGCCTTTATGACGAACGACACGCAAAATTGTATGCTGAATTCGCAGACGATCTCATTACAGACGGTAGTTTTTCTATCATTTATGAAGGTGTGGCACATGCCTGTTACACACCGATCATCATCGATGCAGCGTCACATCTAAAATGCTACGTATTAGCGCCTTTAGCTGTGTTACCTGGATACCAACGACAAGGTTATGCAACGAGATTGATGGAAGAAGCTGAAAAACAGCTAGATGCAGACGTGATTTTTGTGATGGGCGAAATACATCATTATGGCAAACGTTACAATACGCCACACCATGTTTTTCCGCCAGTGGAAACATTAGCACCACAAGAGAACTGGTTTGCACTCTCATTAACGCAAGGTGCACTAGACGGTTTGGGTGAATCGACGTCAAGCATAACGGGCCCTTACTCTGAACCACATATATGGAGCCACCCGAGTGACCAAGTGTAGTTAATCGCTAATAGCCTGATTCATTGCAGCATTCTATTACAATAAGTCGGTCAGATAGCGGTGAATATTTACCATACTACGATCTTAAGACACATTGAGAACTTGTAGAAAAAAGAATATGTAGACTTCATTTCAATAAATAGAATAAAAAACGAACTCTCTTTGAGATCGTTTCATACGAAACAACGATTATTGCTAGGTCTTTAGTCACTTGCTCAATATAACAAATAAGAGGATATAAAATGAAAACACCTAACCAAATACAGTACGAAGCTTTTTCTAAGGCAGGTGGCGTTTATGATGAACGCCACGCAAAAGCTTATGCCCAATTCGCCGATGATTTAATAGCAGACGGTAGCTTTTCAATCGTCTATGAAGGTGTTGCACATGCTTGCTACACGCCAATCACTGTCGATGCAGCGCCGCACCTAAAGTGCTACATACTCGCACCTTTATCAGTACTACCTGAATATCAAGGTAAAGGTTATGCAACAAGGCTGATGGAAGAGGCTGAAAAACAGTTAGATGCTGACGTGATCTTTGTGATGGGCGACCCATGCCATTATGGCAAGCGCTATAATACCCCTCACAATATATTACCGCCTGTAGGGACGTTAGAGTCACTGGACTGTTGGTTTGCCCGTGAACTAACAGTGAACGCTTTAACTGGTGTTGGCAACTCAACGTCTAGCATTGAAGGTCCTTTTGCTAACCCTGCCATGTGGGCTCACCCAGACGAACTAATATAAAAAGTAAGGCCGCTTTAACGTGGGCTGATGCGAAATTGGATTTAACATTTAAATTTATTGGAGGCTTTTTGCTGCAGACCCAAATAATTGTCCGTTCATAGTCGATACGGGCTAAGTAACATAGGAAACACCATTAGACTCCTTCACAAAGTGATGCTGGGTTTATTATTGACGCTGAAAGTCAAACTGAAATTATTCGCGCTATTCCGGATAATAAAGAAGAGCTTAAAGCATTAAATAGGGAACAAAACGCAGATTCAGATGGTAATTTTGTTACTGATGCTATCAAAAAAATATTTGGTAAATAAAGCCGACTATATAACGGCTAAAATTCATTAAAATGAAAAACGCACAAAAAAGCTTATGTCTTCTTTGTGCGTTTTATTTTGTAGCCTGACTAAAATTTATTTGCTTCCATTTTTATTTAGCGATGCTTTCTAGCGTTTTTGAATCGCAGGCCCTATTTGGCTTTTTGCTATTCGGGGCAAGTCTTTCATCTTGCATTAAAAACAAAATAAAAGACTAGATACGTTAACCCTCTAATACTTTAAACATTTTAAAGTACAAGGAGTTATGAAATATAGCCAAATAAGTCTTTATACTTTTTTTATTACATTCTTGATAAATTTCAACTGACTTCAGGTTATTTATGTTGTTCTGCTAAATATAGCCATGTAGGTAAAACGGTATCAGGATTTAAAGAAATACTGTCAATACCTTGCTCTACCAACCATGCCGCAAAGTCGGAATGATCAGAAGGTCCTTGTCCACAAATACCGACATATTTACCACGTGCTTTACAGGCTTTAATTGCCATTCCTAAAAGCACCTTAATTGCTGGATCACGTTCATCAAATAAATGCGCAATCAAACCTGAATCTCTATCTAATCCCAGCGTTAATTGCGTCAAATCATTGGATCCTATTGAAAAACCATCAAAATGATCTAAAAATTGATCCGCTAGCAGTGCATTTGAAGGTAATTCACACATCATTATCACGCGTAAACCATTCTCACCGCGCTTTAAACCATTTTCAGCTAATAGTTCAATAACCGCTTCAGCTTCCCCAACCGTTCGCACAAAGGGAATCATCACTTCAATATTAGTGAACCCCATGTCATTACGTACTCGTTTAATTGCTTCACATTCAAGTTCGAAACAAGGCCTGAAGTCTTTTGATATATACCGAGCAGCACCACGATAACCTATCATAGGATTCTCTTCTTCAGGTTCAAATACTTCCCCACCTATAAGGTTGGCATATTCATTAGATTTAAAATCAGACATCCGAATGATGACTTTTGCGGGTGAAAATGATGCCGCTAAAGTAGAAATTCCTTCAGTGAGTTTAGCAATGTAGAACTCGACAGGATTATCATAACCAGCAATGATTTCAGTGATTTCATTCTTTAAATCTATTGATTGTTCTTCAAAATTTAGAAGCGCCTTGGGGTGAATACCTATCATTTTATTAATGATAAATTCAAGACGGGCCAAACCAATTCCCGAATGAGGTAAACGAGCGAAAGAAAAAGCCCGATCTGGATTACCCACATTCATCATTATTTTTAATGGCAGGTCTGGCATTGAATCTACACTTGATTTAGTGACTTCAAAATCAAGTTTACCTTCATAAATAAATCCTGTATTGCCTTCTGCACAAGAAACTGTAATTTGATCTCCAGCTGCTATTTTACTGGTCGCATCACCACAACCAACAACCGCAGGTATCCCCATTTCTCGAGCAATGATTGCAGCATGGCATGTCCGGCCTCCACGATTTGTAACAATAGCCGAAGCACGTTTCATGATAGGCTCCCAATCTGGATCTGTCATGTCAGCGACTAATACATCACCAGGCTTGATTTTGTCCATTTCATCCAGTGAAGATAATACTTTTGCTTCCCCACTGCCGATTTTTTGCCCTATGGAACGGCCTTCGCATATTATATTTGCAGTACCTTGTAATTGGTATTGCTCCATTACATTTCCCGACTCTCGACTTTTTACTGTTTCTGGTCTTGCTTGGACGATATAAAGCTTCCCATCTAAACCGTCTTTAGCCCATTCAATATCCATTGGGCATTTGTAATGCTTTTCAATGATAATTGCTTGTTTAGCAAGTTCTTGTACTTCAGCATCATTGATTGAAAATTGGTTTGACTGACTTGCTTCAATATCAACAACTGTAACTTGCTCTCCATGTTCTTTACTTTCGGCATAAATCATTTTGATAGCTTTACTACCGATATTTCGACGAATAACCGAGGGATTACCTTTGAGTAATGTTGGTTTATGGACATAGAATTCATCGGGATTTACGGCCCCTTGAACAACCATCTCACCCAATCCGTAGCTTGAAGTAATAAATACTACGTCTTCAAAACCAGATTCTGTGTCGATAGAGAACATTACGCCTGAAGATGCTATGTCGCTTCGCACCATGCGTTGTATACCCGCAGATAGAGCAACACCGCGATGGTCATAACCCTGATGCACTCGATAAGAAATAGCTCTGTCATTAAAAAGAGAAGCAAAAACATGTTTTATGGCTAGAAATACTGGTTCCATACCTCTAACATTTAGAAACGTTTCTTGTTGACCAGCAAAAGAAGCATCTGGCATATCTTCTGCTGTTGCTGAGGAGCGGACTGCAAAGGAAGCATCATCACCAAATCCATCCGTAAGCTTAATATACGCTTGTTCGATTGCTTGCTGCATATTTGGAAGAAATGGCGTGTCTATTATCCACTGGCGAATAGATTTACCCGATTCTGAGAGTGCACTCAAATCATTAACATCAAGTGTGTCTAATAGTTTGTAAATTTTGTCGTTTAGACCACTTTGATCGAGAAATTCATTAAAAGCATATGACGTAGTTGCAAATCCACCCGGTACTTGTACCCCTAAATTTGAAAGGTTTGAAATCATTTCACCAAGTGATGCATTTTTACCACCTACGCGATCCACATCTCCCATACCGACTTGTTCATACCATAATATATATTCTTGCACAGTAAATTCTCCATCTATTAGTTCATAACAAATTTGTTTTTGATACTTTTTTTGTCTAGACAAAATATTAAACACAAAATAATCGTAACTACTCAGGTCGTCGCCATTTTGGACATGTTCACAATAAAACTTCAGTTATCTTTTGATAACCGTGTTGAAAAATACTCAAAAATTTACTGAGAATAAATTTGTATATCTGCAAGATGACTCCATCAGCGAATTACAGGATGTAGATAGTATTTAAACTAAACTGCGCTTTTTCGCCTTGAACTAAGCATAAAGGTCTCAGCTCGGAACATTTACAGTACACTTTCATAAAAACACCTCTAAATATAAAAGATGCTGAATAGTTGCAGATATTCTACTCATAAATCACAATATGGTTGTAAACAAATCAGAGTAATGTCAGAGACCGATCAAAAAATATTGCTAA
>JBALXF010000245.1:0-5272 GCA_036961085.1 Psychromonas sp. | reverse complement strand
CCATTTTCGTTACCAACAATGATCACTCGACTCATGTCACTGTCAGATACTCCAGAGTTTTTCAGTGCTGGTGAGGGAATCAATAACTCGGCACTGGCGGTTAACACCAGTATCTTTTTGTTCGCGCCTACACTGGTGAGCAACATCGGTGCTTGCATCAGTGAACCGTTGAAGAATTGCACGCCGGGATCAAGTGACTTGGAGACTTCCGGTTGATAATTGGCAAAAAAACCACAATTGCCAATGATAGTTGTCACGCCTTGCATAGTGAGGCGTTTACAAGCGGCGATAAGCTTTTCCATCACGACAGGATGAGGCTCAGCCGCGAGCACCCAGAATGGATCAATCTCTTCAATTACCTCGTAAATAACCGGGAAATTAAACGAGGTTGGATTACCCATATCACCAGGGAGCATCGGAATATTAGCTTCTAGTTGTAAAATACCTACGGTGGCACCATAGACAAAACGACCTTTATAGCCATGTACATCGCCATCACCGTAGCCTACTTTTTCATTGTATAGGTCACCCTTTGGTGTATCCCAACGAACATCTGTGTCAGGCGACTCAAGCGGGGCGGGAGAAACTGCGGCACTTGCACTGGATGGGAATACGACGGCACCCGCTGCTAAGACCGATGCGGCTGCAATGGCACCTGTTGAGGTGGTAAGAAAATTACGGCGGGATTCATCCGATAGATTTTCGATAGGGTCAACGTTTTCTGTTGCATTATACTTACTTATATTTTTCATTTGTATCTCCTTGAAAATGACTATAGTTACTTGTTAAAACTGTTCATAATTTTGTATTCGTACCTATAAAGTTAGGGCTTCATAGAACGTTATTTAGCGTCCAATAGATTCTCATTCCAAGGATATAGCGACTCATATCCAATTTTTTAAAATCAAGCACCTTCATATACATTATCGCAACACTCGGTGCTACCATATGGGTAATATGGTCTGATATTTTGCTAAAACACCATAAAAATACGGAGTTTATTTAGCTACCAAAATTTATGTTTAGTGTCTTCATTTCGAATTCCAGTATTTGCTTACTTTGCTTTCGATAAAGGGCTACTGGTCGTCAAGTAGCTCCACAGAAATAATGGAAAGTCGTTCGTTGTAGAGTGCATTCATCACGCTAGACAGAGCCGCTTGATCAAGTAATTTACCAATCAAAATGGTCATTGGCTGATTATTTGAAGTAAATGCGCGAGTTAACACCATACCGCCCAAGCGATCCGACCAGCTATCATCAAGTTGTCCCTGTACACGGATGCGGTAAAAAGCGATGCCATCAAACATTAAATCCTTCCAATTCTCCTGTGTTGACATTTCTGCTCCCATTTTTACTCGAGTGACGCATGAGATTGTGTCACGCTATAAAGCTTAGTTGCTGGGGGAAATATTTAACATCACTCAAAAGTTGTATAAAAGTTGTATAAAAGATAAATTAATATTTTATAAGTGGGGCTATTGGGGATTTGTTGTTAGCGTTGTTTATTGGTGACTGTGAAGCAGTTTGGGTGGTAAATTTCACCACCCAAATGGGGTCAATATGCGGGGTAAATATAAATAATAAAAAATTGGAAATCAGGTTATATAATGCCGAGGGTTCTGGCTTTAGTTATCGCTTGTTGACGATTTTTAGTACCCAGTTTTTTGAATATATTGTAAAGATGCCTTTTAACGGTTTCTAAAGAGATGAATAGACTATCGGCAATCGCTTGATTGCTCAGTCCTTTAGAAAGTACTTTCAGAATTTCAATTTCGCGAAGGGTCATCAGTTCAAGCGCAACGGGTACAGCACTCGGTTCTACGTGTCCAAAAGCGACAAGAACTCGGTTAGCGTATAGCTGATAAGTTTCCTGTTTAATATAACGTTTTAATATCTTTGATATTTGACTGCCAAAATCTAAAAATGGACGAATTAATTCCCCTGACTCTGACAGAGCCAATGCTTCACTTAATTTTTCATAGGATGATGATTCATTGTCTAGTTTGTCATTAAGTACAGACTGTAAGAGCAGCACGTCAATCAGGCATTTGTTATTGTGTAACGCCCCATAATAGTCGTGTAATTCACCCAATAAGTTTTCGGCGAGCAATAAGTCATCGCGAGTTTCACGAAACAGTAGCACTTTGATATAAGTAAATTGTGGTATATAGAATCGGTATCCGGGATCAAATGGATGAGCTTCGAAGTTGATCGACCATTTGTGGGCTTGGGCAATTTTCCCCTGACGCAGAAACAATTCTGCCTGAAATCCCAATGCCAGTTGATGAAACCCATTGCTTCCTGATTCCAGTGCTTTGTTGATGGTGGATTCAACCACTTCAAGTGCCTCATCGGATCTGCCTTGGCCTTCAAGATTGAGTGCTAATACAAACGCATTGTGGGCTGCATTGAGCATGGTAGATTTGTAATAATTTTTTTGTACTAGCTGCAAATATTTGTCTGCTTCCTTAAGATTGTTACGCAGATAGTGGAGAGCACCTAAAAAATGTTGTGCACAACTCGTCGATTCTAGTAAATTGGAATGCTCACAGATTTTCAATATTTGTAAGCAAACCTGACGCAACCCAGTGAGGTCGGCAGCTAACCAGTGCACGCATGCGAGGATAAGATACATTTTTGAATGATACGTTGTGCCTGTTAACAGATAGCTTTCTTGCGCTTCATAGACAACATTATAGGCACTGGCAAGATCACCGGAAATCTGATGCCCAAAGGAGAGCATGCACAAGGCAATCGCACGAGAATGTTCAGCATTTTCTGCGAGGTCTTTTAATGCTTTTTCGGCAAAGTTGATGCTTGATTGATTATCCCCCTTCAGGTAACAATCAAACGCACTCAGGGCATAAAACTCCGCCCGTAAATGATTCCATTGCACAAAATCGACTGAAGGTTCTGAAATAAAGTGCGCGTGGATTTGTTGCAAATAAAGTCCAATTTCCTCCGGCCGCATCCTATACTCGCACAGCCAACCTTTTAAGATAATCAGCTCGGGTTTATTTTCAATCACATCCGCAGGCAACTTGCCCAACCAGCGTTCCAGTTGATGCCACTGCTCACTATTTAATATGTCGTGACGGTGATCAGAAAGCAAATCAGCCGCCGCTACCATATCACCCGAAGCAATCACATGTTGCAGTGCTTCTTCAATATAACCATGTTCAGAAAACCAGCTACTTGCCTTTTTATGTAGTCGGTTTATTTCTTTAGTATCAAAACGCTTCTCAAGGCTACGTTGCAACAGGCTTTGAAATAAATGGTGATAGCGAAACCACTGTTGCTGATCGTCTAATGGGATCACAAACAGGTTGTCTTGCTGTAAGTGTTGTAAAAAAGTATGGCTAGTCGTTACATCATCGCGGTTCTCAAGAGAAAAACACACTGCGCTACACAGCGAGGCACTAAAGCGGTTTAAAATTGAGGATTTTAAAAGACCATCTTGAATCACTGGCGTTTGCTGAGAAAGAATTTCATCGAGCAGGTATTCCATCACTAACTGGTTGTCTGTAGGCAGGTCTGCAATAACGTCCGTTAAGTCATCTTTATTACGCATTGACAAAGCAGCAAGGTGTAGTCCAGTGACCCAACCTTCTGTTTTTTGTTCAAAAATTTCAACCGTATTTTCTTTTACTTTTTCACCCAGCATGAGATTCAAAAATTCAGCTACTTCGATTCGAGAAAATCTCAAGTCTACGGTTCGAATCTCCGTCATCTGACGCTTGGCGCGTAACTTTGCTAATGATAAAGGTGGATCAAAGCGACTGATTAATACTAAGTGCATTCCATGAGGAGGATGTTTTAAAATTTCTTCAAAAAGCTGATGTATCAAGGTGTTCTGAATGAAATGGTAATCATCAATAACCAAAATAAAGGCCTGCTCAATATCATCCAACTCATTGATTATTCTGGCAGCTAAAATAGGCAGTGCTGGTAACTGCGCAGCCTTAAGCATGATTTGAGTTTCTTCACCATATTGCGGGAAAACGGTTTGAACGGCAGCCACAAAATAGGATAGAAATTGGTGCAGGTTGTTATCGTTTTCTTCTGCGGAGAACCAAGCAATTGAAGGGGAACAATTTTCAAGCCATTGGCTCACGAGTGTACTTTTACCGTAACCTGCGGGTGCTGAAACCACTGTCAGGTGTTGATTTAATCCTGCATTGAGCCGTTCAAGTAAGTAAACACGATTAACCAGAATAGTTGCCGTAGATGGCCTATATAGCTTGGTACGAATCAGAGGCATCGTTGAAAAATCATTTTTCATTCAATATATTCCGTTATTTATTTGTCGCGACTACGGTTTGACTTAGACCTATTTAATTATGTGAATCTGCAATGCTCAACTAATTATGGTGAGTTTTTAAGTCACTTTTTTAAATTTATTTAATTTCTGATAGGGAGTGATGTATCAGTAACTACATGTCGACATTCTGAATTATAAAACTAAATGTAATTTTTACTTAATTAATCGGTCGCATGAAGATTTATAACGCTAACCGTATTTAATCGATCTGTCTTTAAGCTTCTAAAAATTCGTTCCATTACTGCATCATCTCAATAATGCTTTTGATATCTCACTATTCTAGTCTAATTATGCTTTATACATTAATTTTACAAAATCATCATGTTAATGCCTTGATACTGTTAATTTCAAACTGATATGAACGATAATTAAATAATGGACTTCATAACTTTTATTAGACAGCTGCACTTCAACTAGAAAAACCTTCATGCTTACTACTTCCCGAAAGTGTTGTGGCTAAATAATATTGGCCACTTATTTATAGTTTCAAAGTCGTAATAGGAGCGTTAGCGTCTTAGAAGTAATGCTCTGATACATCTGTTTTTTTAAAAGATCAATGACCGCTTTGGTGGCTTTTGCGACTGTCAGGTTTGATTAAAACCTATAAACTCAAAGTGCCAAATTGAGAGTTTTAGCCACTAAACTTTAGGGTGTTAATGATTTTTTCTAACTCGCTTTGTGCCCCTTTCCGCCTTAGAAAGCTAAGGCGCTTTCGCCCCCTTATACGCCCTAGAAAACCATGTCACAAACGAGTTATAAACCTATAAAACTGTGACCAATATTACTTAGCCACAACAGTATTCATGATGTTCCTGCTTAAACGATTGTACCACTACAACCCTCTTCGTAGTGATTGTTGGAGTAGTTTAGTGGGAGTATTACGAATTTAATGAGATCGATTTAACAGAACCTCAAAAGATGTAGGAGCATTTGGCAATAGCCCTAGATTAA
>JBALXF010000244.1:0-5305 GCA_036961085.1 Psychromonas sp. | reverse complement strand
CTACGTCCATTACAACTTGTTGTCAGTTCTGTAGCTGGGGGGCGTCCGACTCTACCAATCATGGCAAATATCTTAATAGAAGTTAAAGATAACTTATTAAGCCTAACGGGAACCGATCTAGAAGTGGAGTTAATTGCCCAAGTTACATTGGAGCAAGATAATGAAGATGGCGTGATCACCGTACCAGCAAGAAAATTATTAGATATTTGTCGTGGTCTATCCGATCCATGTGAAATAAAGTTTCAAGTGAAAGATGGTCGAGTAACAGTTAGGTCAGGCCGTAGTCGTTACTTACTATCTTCTTTGCCTGCTGTAGATTTCCCCAATATTGAATCATGGCAAAGCCTAGTAGAATTGACTGTTGCACAAGCTGAATTTAAGAAGTTAATTGAATTCACCCAATTTGCAATGGCTAGCCAAGATGTTCGTTATTATCTAAATGGAATGTATTTTGAAGCTTCTGATACTAGCTTACGCAGTGTTGCAACAGATGGTCATCGATTGGCTTCTTGTGCAATACAACTAAGCCAACCGATAGAGCAACAGTCGGTTATTGTGCCTAGAAAAGGGGTGATCGAACTGGTTAAATTACTTGACCATGATCAGGAAAATGTCACCATTCAAATCGGCCAAAATAACATACGTGCAATCATTAATGGTTTCATCTTTACCAGTAAACTGGTGGATGGGCGTTTTCCTGATTACCGACGTGTTATTCCTGCTAATGGCGATAAAGTATTAACATCAAGTCGTGAAGCACTTAAACAAGCATTTTCTCGTGCAGCGATATTATCAAATGAAAAATTCCGCGGAGTGCGCTTAACACTTTCTAAAAACCTGTTACAAATTACCGCTAATAACCCGGAAAGAGAAGAAGCTGAAGAGTATATTGATGTTGAATATGAATCAGCTGACCTAGAAATAGGCTTTAATGTTAGTTATGTATTAGATGTTTTAAACACTCTAAAAAGCGATCAAGTTAAAATAACATTTAGCAACTCAGATCGCAGTGCACTCATAGAGTCTAGTGATAGTGAAGATTCACTATATGTGTTAATGCCAATGCGACTGTAGACATGAAAAACTCCTTAATTATGTCAATATACCTATCTATTTAAGGAGTTTGATAAATGCCACTCATAAAATTAAATATTGATCAGCTAAGAAATATCAGCTCAACCTCCTTAAGTTTTCACCCCAAAATAAACTTAATCACTGGCGCAAATGGCAGTGGTAAAACCTCTTTATTAGAAGCAATTTATTTTCTCGGGTTAGGGCGATCTTTTCGTAGTCATTTAACCAGCAGGGTAATCAATCATCAGTGTAAAGAGTTCACACTGTTTGCCGAAATAGATAATGCTAATCATGTTACAAAAATAGGTTTACAGAAATCTAAGACCGGAGATACATTATTAAAAATTAATGGCTCTCATATCAAAAAACTTGCAAACTTAACTCAACTATTACCTATCCAATTAATCACCCCTGAAAGTTACACCTTGCTCTCTGGAAGCCCTAAAAATAGACGTGCTTTTCTAGATTGGGGGGTTTTCTATCACGATCCTGTTTTTTATTCTAATTGGGCTCGCATAAAGCGGATTTTAAAGCAGCGTAATGCGGCTTTAAAGCAATGTAAAACTTACAATGAGCTTCAATTATGGGATAATGAACTTTGTCTGATAAGTGATCAAATTAGTAAACAACGTGAAGATTATTTTAATTTATTGATTCCAATATTTATCAACATCATTAATGATTTTTTACCTGAAATTGCTATAACTTGTCAGTTCTTTTGTGGTTGGGATAAAAATAATAAACCCCTACAACAATATTTAACAGATAACTTTAATAAAGATAAACTTCTTGGCTATACAACAACGGGTCCACAAAAAGCAGATCTTAAATTTAAGATAGATGGCTTGCCGGTTAATGACGTACTTTCAAGGGGCCAGCTAAAGTTGTTTGTTTATGCTTTGCGCTTAGCACAAGGTGTTTTCTTAAACTCAGTTAACCACAAGCAGTGTGTTTTTCTAATTGATGATTTTAGTTCAGAGTTAGATCAAACTAAACAACAGATATTAGCAAAACATATTATTAATTCAGAAGCCCAAGTGTTTATCAGTGTTATTGAAAAAAATATCATTGAAACATTATTTAGGCAGGAACGTACCGTGTTTCACGTGGAACACGGAAAGATTACAGCAGAATAGGTGAAAATTTTATGGCTGAAAATAGTTATGATTCGTCAAGTATTAAAGTACTAAAAGGGTTAGATGCGGTACGTAAGCGCCCTGGTATGTATATCGGCGATACAGATGATGGCACCGGCTTACATCACATGGTATTTGAAGTTTTAGATAACTCAATTGATGAAGCCTTAGCTGGTCATTGTAATGACATCGTTACAACAATCCACTCAGATGGATCTGTATCGGTACGTGATGATGGACGTGGTATTCCAGTAGACATCCATGAAGAAGAAGGTGTATCAGCAGCTGAAGTTATCATGACAGTATTGCACGCCGGCGGTAAATTTGATGATAACTCATACAAAGTATCTGGCGGTCTTCACGGTGTTGGTGTTTCAGTAGTAAACGCATTGTCGAAAAAGTTACGTCTTACGGTTAAACGTCACGGACACATTCACCAACAAACATATATCCACGGTGAGCCTGAAGCACCAATAGCAATCATTGGTGATTCAGAGAATACTGGAACTGAAATTCGTTTTTGGCCAAGTGATGAAACATTCTCAGATGTCATGTTCCACTACGATATTCTTGCTAAAAAATTACGTGAGCTTTCATTCTTGAACTCAGGTGTATCAATCAAACTGATTGATAAACGTGAAGAAGATAAATCTGATCACTTCTGTTATGAAGGTGGTATTAAATCTTTTATTGAATATTTAAATAAAAACAAAACACCTGTTCATCAGAAAATATTTCACTTCGCAGTAGAAGGTGAAGATGACATCAGCGTTGAAGTTGCGATGCAATGGAATGATGGTTTCCAAGAGAATATTTACTGTTTCACCAACAATATTCCACAACGTGATGGTGGTTCTCACTTAACAGGTTTCCGTGGTGGCTTAACGCGTACGTTAAACGCTTACATGGAAAAAGAATTAGCAAAAGTTAAAAATTCAAAAAATAAAACATCAACAGAAGGCGGTGATTCGCGTGAAGGTTTAACCGCTGTTATTTCTGTAAAAGTACCTGATCCTAAATTCTCATCACAAACAAAAGATCGTTTAGTTTCTTCAGAAGTACGACCGATTGTTGAAAGTGCGATGGGTGAAAACCTACAGGATTTCCTAATGGAAAATCCGGCTGAAGCTAGAATAATCACAGGTAAAATTATTGATGCAGCACGTGCTCGTGAAGCTGCTCGTAAAGCACGTGATATGACTCGTCGTAAAGGCGCGTTAGATTTAGCTGGTTTACCAGGTAAACTTGCAGACTGCCAAGAAAAAGATCCTGCTCTTTCTGAACTATATATAGTGGAAGGGGACTCTGCTGGCGGTAGTGCTAAGCAGGGACGTTCACGCAAAAACCAAGCTATTTTACCTCTTAAAGGTAAAATATTGAATGTTGAAAAAGCACGTTTCGATAAAATGCTGTCTTCACAAGAAGTAGCGACTTTAATCACAGCGTTAGGTTGTGGTATCGGCCGTGATGAATATAACCCGGAAAAAACACGTTACCACCGCATCATCATCATGACCGATGCCGATGTCGATGGTTCGCATATCCGAACGTTATTATTAACTTTCTTTTTCCGTCAAATGCCAGAGTTAATTGAAAATGGTTTCATCTATATTGCTCAGCCTCCTTTGTATAAAGTGAAAAAAGGTAAGCAAGAAAACTACATTAAAGATGAAGCTGAATTACAAACATTTTTAACAACGCTCGCGATGGAAGGTTCATCTTTGCATGTAAATGCAGAAGCACCAGGTATTACAGGTCTTGCGCTAGAAGGTATGATTCAGCGTTACCGTACTGTTCAAGAAACTATTAAGCGTTTAGAAAGACGTTACCCATCTATTATTTTAGATAAACTAATTTACCAACCTGAATTAGCAGTTGATGATTTATCTAATCAAGACAAAGTAACTGAATGGGCAGACTCTGTTGTTAAAGTATTAAACAGAGAAGACCTACAGGGTACAATTTACACGTCTTTAATCGAAAAATCTGAAGATGAGTTAACCAACAACGTCGTATTTACTGTCCGTAAACATGGTGTTGATACTAACTTCACATTAGATGAAGAATTCTTTGGCTCTGTTGGCTATAAGTCGTTAGTTAATGTGGGTACTGAAATCCATAACTTATTAGAAGACGGTGCTTACATTAGACGTGGTGAACGTACTAAACAAGTTACTAACTTTATTGATGCCGTTAACTGGTTAATGCATGAGTCTAAACGTGGTCTTTATTTACAACGTTATAAAGGACTGGGAGAGATGAACCCAGGGCAACTATGGGAAACAACCATGGACCCGAATGCACGTCATATGTTGCAAGTAACGATTGAAGATGCAGTAGGTGCAGATCAATTATTTAGTACATTAATGGGTGACCATGTTGAACCAAGACGTGAGTTCATTGAAAAAAATGCATTAAATGTTGGTAACATCGACATCTAGTAATCATAATTGCGAATGTATATTATGTATAAAAAAACCAGCTATATGCTGGTTTTTTTATATCTGAATTTAATACAAAGCAATCTAGCACTTACTTATTGCTAAACGATAAAACCGGTTAAAAGGTTTAATGATACTTGTTTATAGAATCCAAATTATTCGGCTAGTTCTACGTTACAACAATCGAAAAAGGAGTGACCATTACTTCATGTTGCGCCTTATTCTGGTTACCTAACCTGAGATCGGTTTAATTTGTACAAGTGAAAGCCTCTGATAGATCCAGGTCTTTATCTGCTAATTTTATTTTTGGCTTCTTCTTTTTTAAGCAATACGCAACTAAACCTGATAGTAAGTTCAACATAAATCCTGTTGAGCTTCTATGCCGACTATGTTCGACTTGCGATATATTTTTAAGTTGGTCGTTAATCGTTTCAATTATATATCTCTTTGATAACATTGCTCTATCGAATGCAGACATCACTTTGGCTTTCATGTTTTTTCGTACTGTTGTTACTAAGTCGATATCAGTTTCGGATAGCTTTTCTGCTAACTTTTTACCGATGTAACCTTTATCTGCATAAAGTTTTCCAGTCAGGTTTTTACACAAGTTTGGCACCGGTGTTCTGTCATTAGTGTTACCCGGTGTAATGTTCG
>JBALXF010000243.1:0-5307 GCA_036961085.1 Psychromonas sp. | reverse complement strand
ACACAAGCCAGTGATTTTTTTGCCAACATCAATACACAAGCTATTGATTATATCGAAGAGCCAACAGCATCTTCTCAGCTAAATATAGAATTAGCTGAAGCGTTTAATGTTTCAATTGCATTGGATGAAACACTGCAGAAGTCTGATTTTTTATACCAGCATCATAAATGTTATAAAGCCCTCGTACTTAAGCCTACATTGATTGGCTCCCTGCAACGTTTACAATACTTTATTGATATTGCTAAGCAGCATCAACTACAGGTAAGCATTAGCTCATCCTTTGAATCACCGCTTGCATTACAGCAGCTACAACACCTTGCTGTGCATTGGTCAGAAGAAGTCGCAATAAATACCGGTTTAGATACATTAAAGTTTTTTAAACCCGGCTTATTAGATAAAAACACCGCAATGGCTGAGCAAATCCAAGCACTACAGTGTATATGGCAAAACAGCTGAATATAAAACCGATAAAGATCACTGAGAATCGAAGTACAATGACTCAATTAAATTATTGCCCTGTTCGTTGGCAAGCAAAGCGTTATGGCAATGAAATTGCTATTAAAACAGATCACAAATCACTGAGTTATTTACAACTAGATGCCCTAGTCGGCTCGCTTAATAAGCAACTTGTCGATCTAAAAAGCGGTGAACGTTTGATATGCATCTCAGACAATTCCCTATCATTGATTTTATTACAACTCACCTGCATTCGTTTAGGCATTATTTTTTGTGCCTTAAATCCAAGGTTTAGTGAAGATGAAGTTAAGCAACGTATTGAAGTGCTCCAAAGTACAATCATTTACAGTGCTGACAGCGTAAAACATTGCCAATTAAACAGTTTAGAACTCGATTTTTTGATGCCAAATTCTGTTGCAGTTACTGCTACTGCTAAATATGAAGATATTGCAATAGACCCCAAACAAGTTTGCAATATCATCTTTACCTCAGGAAGCAGCGGACAGCCTAAAGCCGTAATGCATTGCTTTCAAAATCACTTTTATAGTGCGTTTGACTCCCAAAGCATCATCCCTTTAAACAGTAAAAATCGTAATCTGTTGTCATTACCGCTATTTCATATTAGCGGTTACGCATCCGTAATACGTACCTTATTAGCCAGCGCTACCATGGTATTAAGTAAAAAAACATTAACCTCTGAATTATTAAAATCACAAAAAATCACTCATCTATCTTTAGTCGCAACCCAGTTATTCCGCTTATTGGAAAATACACAATTCAATGCCGCTGACCTATCAATCGAACATCTTTTATTAGGCGGTAGCGCTTTCTCGGATGACTTATTAGCGACAACCAAAGCTCGAGGGTTCTGTTTTCACCTTAGTTATGGACTCACTGAAATGAGTTCACAGGTGGCCTCGTCGACTAATAATAAAAATTTAATGCAGCTACCAAACCAACAAATTAAAATCATTAATGACGAAATATACTTACGTGGAAAAACACGCTTTATTGGCTATTTTAACAATGACTTAAAATCCAGCCTAATACCCGATTCGGAGTGGTTTGCCAGTAAAGATTTAGGTTCTTTAAATAAAAAACAGTTAACTATTAGGGGCCGTAAAGATCGATTAATGATTTCAGGCGGCGAAAATATTCAAGCCGAAGAGGTTGAAAAAGCAATTTTAAAATTCCCAGGAATCAAGCAAGTTTATGTTGTCGCCATCAAAGACCCTGTATTCGGCCATCGCCCCGTTGCCTTTATTGATTGGCATAACCAAAAACATTTATTGAAGCAGCTACAACAGTTTCTACAAAAAAGCCTGAGCTCATATAAACAACCAATACATTACTTTAATCTGCCACAACAAACTACGCTTAAGGTATCCTTGAAAGAGTTAAAAGCAATTGCTGAATATAATCTAAAAATTCGGTAGAATAATTTTTTACTTGTTGATTCGGTTGAACTATATGAGCACATACAAACTAAAATTAAGCTTTCTTCATCCAAAGTTTTGGCTAGCCTGGTTAGGTATTTTAGCGCTTTTTATAAGCTCTTTATTTCCTTATGGTTTTTCTCTTTTTTTAGGGAGAAACTTAGGTCGAGTCGCTTCCTATTTTGCCAAATCAAGAGGCGAAATAGCACGACGAAATCTACAGTTATGTTTCCCTGATTTGTCTGAATCTGAAATTGATAAAAAAGTTATGCTTAACTTTGAAAACTCTGGCATTGCTTTATTAGAGATGGGCATGGCTTGGTTTTGGCCAAGTTGGCGTGTTCGCAGCTTATTAAAAATAACAGGCGCTGAGCATGTTGAACAAGCCAATTTAGAAAATAAAGGCATAATATTTCTTGGTGCACACTTTCTCACCTTAGAAATGGGTGCTCGGGCTGTCGGTTTGGTACAGCCTTGCTCTGCGGTTTATCGTCCACATTCCAATGCAGTGCTAGATTATTGGTTCTACTGGGGAAGAATGCGTGAACACAAAGCCATGTTAGATCGTAAAGATTTTAAAGCCATGTTACGCGTTTTAAAAAATGGCGAAGCATTATGGTACGCACCAGATCATGATTATGGTAAACATAAAAGCAGTGTATTTGCGCCATTTTTTGAGGTTGAACAAGCCAATACTGTCGCGGGTACTAGTACACTGGCTCGCACCAAAAATAGTTGTGTCATTCCGGTTTTTCTTAAGCGCTTACCCGGTGATCAAGGTTATGAACTAGTTTTTTATCCTGCTCTGCAAGATTATCCAACAAAAGATCTGATCTTAGATACCACAACCACTAATCAAGAAATTGAGAAAATGGTAGGTGAATGTGATGACCAATATATGTGGATGCACCGACGCTTTAAAACACGCCCTGAAGGTGAAGAGTCTGTGTATAACGAAAAATAGAACCTGTTAATAACAACAAGCATTTGAATAAGTTACCTTAACTCAAATGCTTGTTCATATTGTCAATCTAAAAAGTTATGCCAAATCTTCTTAACGAACTGTTTTTCATCATTAAATAACTCCGCACTGATAATCCTTGGCTGCTTATTCAAACTTAATCTATGTGCAGCATCTCGCATTTTACAATAAGCATCAGTTAAGCCTTGCTCCTCTTCTGCCGTCAACAGACCTAAGTTTTTACAGCTTTCAAAAATGCGTAAATTATCAGACCATTTACAAAGCTCTGGCCCAACTTGATAGGTATTTGCTAAGACTAAATATTGGGCAATAAATTCAATATCAACCATGCCACCCGGTGACTGTTTTAAATCAAACTCGTCCTTACTGGCCCGATTCAAATGTTGGCGCATTTTGTCACGCATCTTAGTGACTTCACCTGCTAAGCTCGTATTATTTCTTGCCTGCGCTAAAACCTGTTCACGTACTTGATTAAACTCACTCAATATATTTGAATCATAAAAAACCGCACGCGCTCTCACTAAGGCTTGCTGCTCCCATGTCCAAGCTTCGTTAAGCAAATACTTTTTATAACCTTCAACGCTGGAAACTAATAGACCAGAATCTCCAGATGGTCGCAACCGCATATCTATTTCATATAAAATACCTGAGTTAGTACGAGCACTAAATAGGTGGATAATACGTTGAGCAAGGCGGAAATAAAAAAGCTGATTATCAATGACACGAGCACCGTTTGTCTGACCTTTAATATTCGTTTCATGTAAAAAGACAACATCTAAGTCGGAACTATAACTTAGCTCAATGCCGCCCATTTTACCGTAACCAATAACTGCAAAGCCTTTTTCATCATGCCCTAGGACGTTACTAGGCAAACCAAACTTATCCACCATTTGCTGCCAAGCAAGTTGCACCACATAATCCATGATCGCTTCACTTAAAAAGGTAAGATGGTCACTCACTTGGGGAAGGAATAAAGCCCCCTCAATATCAGCCGCGGCTATATATAAAAATTGAATTTGTTTAAATTGGCGTAACGCTTCCATCTGCTGCTCCATATCCTCTTCAGGAATACGCAACATAAATTGCTGTAAATCAGGTTTGTAATTAGTTAATTCGGTCGGATTATATAGCTGTTGAGGGTCTAATAATTCATCAAGTAGAATTGGGTGAGTCGCTATTTGAGCAGATACGCGAAGACTACCATTACATAATTTTAAGAGCTGTTTCAGAGCACCGTCATTTTCATTCAATAACTCTAAATATGCTGTACGGCTAATTATTTTTAATAGTAATTGTTTTACTCTATTAAATAATTCGACAGGTTCAGGGTAAGCACAAATCAATTCAATCATACGAGGTAGCAGTTTATCTAATGTTTCCTGACCACGCGGGCCAATGGGGCGCTTGGTTAGATCATCCTTAAAATCTATTAGTGTAGCCGCAAAGTCTTTGGCTGCTTCTGCCTCAAGTCCCTTCTCTTCTAATAAATGAATAGACTCTTGCTGATTTAAAGTTAATGCCCATAGTTCTGAAAATGCTTGATCTGTTTGTTCATGCTGCCCATCCGTTTCACCAATAACCCAATTAAATTCGTCATGGACATTACGCATCACTTGATTCAACTGTTGATAAAAAGCCTCCCAACTTGAAAAACCCATCACTGTAATTAGACGTAATTTATCAAGTTCATTCTCAGGTAGCGTTTGGGTTTGCTTGTCAGCTATTTGCTGTAATACGTTTTCAACGGCGCGTAAGAATCGATAAGAATCTAATAAACATTGCGCACGCTCGGCGGGTAATTCACCGATTTCCCCAAGTACTTTTAATGTTTCAGGCAAGCCTTTACACTGCAGTTCGACAACACGCCCTCCGCGAATTAACTGAAATGCCTGTGCCACGAACTCAATTTCACGGATCCCGCCCATGCCTAAC
This sequence comes from Psychromonas sp., assembly GCA_036961085.1. Lineage (GTDB taxonomy): Bacteria > Pseudomonadota > Gammaproteobacteria > Enterobacterales > Psychromonadaceae > Psychromonas. The sequence continues at coordinate 501 of JBALXF010000243.1, read as the reverse complement.
TTGATATTGTCTTTGAGCCCCTTACGGCGTACTTCAGCGCTGATCATAGCTTTCATTTTACGCAAAGATTCAATCGCACTAAAGTCAATATATCGACGAAAAACAAAGGGTTTTAATAAATTTTCGAGAGCAACTTTATAATCCCCTTGTTCCCCTAAAATGCGCGCTTTAACCATCGCATAACGCTCCCATTCACGGCCATGGGTTTGATAATAATCTTCAATAGAAGCAAAACTGGTAACTAAGGGACCAGAATCTCCAAATGGACGTAAGCGCATATCAACACGGTAAACAAAACCATCAACGGTTATCTGATGCAATGCCGCGATAATTCGCTGTCCAAGCTTAATAAAGAAAGGCTGATTATCAACAGCACGTCGTCCACCTTGCGTTTCTCCGCGTTCAGGGTAAGAGAAAATAAGATCAATATCAGAAGAGAAATTTAGCTCACGCCCACCAAGTTTGCCCATCGCAAAAACATATAAAGGTTGCCTTTCACCT
>JBALXF010000242.1:0-5310 GCA_036961085.1 Psychromonas sp. | reverse complement strand
CGTTGTACCCTATTTGTTTCAGGCTGCGAACATAATTGCCGAGGCTGTTATAATAAAGCGACGCTTAACCCAAGTTCAGGGCATGCTTTTACAAAAGAGTTAGAAGATAGAATAATTAAAGATTTACAAGATGAACGGATAAAAAGAAAAGGTTTATCCTTATCTGGCGGTGATCCTTTGCATCCTGGTAATCTAGATAATATTTTGCAGCTAGTAACGCGAGTAAAAACAGAATGTCCTAATAAGGATATTTGGTTATGGACGGGTTATACACTTGCTGAATTATCTGAAAAACAACAACAGGTGATTAATTTTGTCGATGTTATGATTGATGGCAAGTTTGAGCAAGAGCTACATGAGGTCAAGTTACTGTGGCGAGGCTCTACTAATCAAATTATTCATCGTTTTGCATCCGATTCCTTAACTTAGCAGAAGTCTTTTCGATTATTGCTACACAGGTACAATTGAATGTGCCTGTGTCCTCATTTATATCATTGATTTATTAGTTAATATTTTCTGCCAATTATTCACCGCTTTACATCTGATTCTTTAACTTAGCAGCAGTTTTTTGATTATTACTACATAGGTAGCACTGAATGCGCCTGTGTCCTCATTTATATCATTGATTTATTAAGTTAATATTTTCTGCCAATTATCACTCTCATCAGCAATAAAGCTTCTTCTAGCGCTAATAAAACCTCTTCGAGCACTAATAAAACTTATTTTGTTAAGCTCAATAGCGCTTTAAAGAGTCAATAAGGTGTTTGCAAAAAAATGGATTAATGAGAGATTGCGGGTTATACAACACGATTGTATTCAGAACAATTCAATATAGCGCTTATTTGCTTATTTATGACTTGCTGTTACCTACAATTGACAGTAAATTGTCGATATATTTACACAGGTTTCAGCTAAGCATTAATCGACTTTTCTAAATTGTTCTTCGGACAACTAATGAATTTTTCCTAAATTTAATAAATAAGACTAGAATAAAAGATGACTGATAAAGAACCCCCTCAAACAGGAAGTGAATCCGCGACGATAGAAAGGATTGAGACGCAGTTAGTTCCACCGTCTATGTATAACGTTATATTACATAATGATGATTATACACCGATGGATTTTGTGATTGACGTACTACAACGTTTTTTTCGTTTAGATGGTGAAAGCGCAACTGAGGTGATGCTCAGTGTACATTACAAAGATTTTGCTATTTGTGGCACATTTACTGCGGAGATAGCAGAAACTAAAGTTATGCAAGTGATGAATTATGCGAAACAAAATGAACACCCGCTGCGTTGTTCAATGGAAAAAGAATCATAATGTCATAAATTTAGTACTTTCCGTTATTATTTCTTGAAGAGGCCTTTATGTTAGATAAAGCATTAGAAAATAGTTTAGATTTAGCCTTTCGGATTGCTTTTGAAAAATCGCATGAATTTATGTCCGTTGAGCATTTATTGCTTGCTCTGCTAGAAAATGAGGAAATCAAAACCTTATTCACAGCATGCTCTGTTGATATTGTTTCTTTGCACTTAGAAATCATCTCATTTTTAGAGAAAACGCCTGCTATCCCAGAAGTTCATACCCAAGAGCTTGAAATACAGCCTACCATCGCATTTGAACGCGTATTGCAACGAGCTATTTTCCACGTGCAGTCGTCTGGCAGCACAGAAGTATCTGCGGGTAGTGTGTTGGTTGCTATTTTTAGTGAGCAAGAATCTCAAGCCGTTTACTTTTTGAAAAAAGCGCATCTTTCTCGTTTAGATGTGGTTAATTATATTTCTCATGGCATTAGTAAAAATGCTGAATCAGCAGCGCCTATTTTCCAAGAACAAGAAAACCCAGAAATGGCCGCTGAACAGAGCGATGAAATGCCTTATACAATCAACCTTAATGAGCAAGTTGAAGCGGGTAACATTGACCCTTTGATTGGCCGTGATAAAGAAGTTGAACGTTGTGTGCAAATATTATGCCGTAGACGCAAAAATAACCCTCTATTAGTGGGGGAGTCGGGCGTAGGTAAAACCGCGATCGCAGAAGGGTTAGCTTATCGTATCGTTAACGAAAAAGTGCCAGATGTAATTGCTGATAATATTATTTATTCACTCGATATGGGCGCGCTATTAGCCGGAACTAAATATCGCGGTGAATTTGAACAACGTTTTAAAAATGTTTTGAATAAGCTTGAAAACCAACAGAATGCCATTTTATTTATTGATGAAATTCATACAATTATTGGTGCTGGAGCTGCAACAGGTGGACAACTTGATGCTGCCAACCTGTTAAAACCTTTATTAAGTGGTGGCAAGTTGCGTTGTTTAGGCTCTACCACCTATAAAGAGTTTGGACAGATCTTTGAGAAAGAACATGCATTAGCTCGTCGTTTTCAAAAAATTGACGTGCTTGAGCCTTCAGTCAAAGAAACCGGGCAGATATTAATGGGTTTACGTTCTCGTTATGAAGCACACCATGAAATTCGTTATTCAACTAAAGCATTATTGGCAGCTGCCGAACTTAGTGCTAAATACATAAATGATCGTCACCTTCCTGACAAAGCTATCGATGTTATTGACGAAGCTGGTTCTCAAATGCGTTTACTACCCGCTAACAAGCGTAAAAAGACCATTGGCGTACCTGAAATAGAAAGCATCATTGCTAAAATTGCACGTATTCCAGAAAAATCGGTTTCAAGTTCGGATAAAGATCAGCTAGCTAAGTTACCTGATCGTTTGAAAATGACTGTATTTGGTCAAAATGATGCGATTAAAGTATTAACAGATGCTATTCATTTAAACCGCTCTGGACTCTCTGAAGAGTTAAAACCAATTGGTTCATTCCTTTTTGCTGGACCGACTGGAGTAGGGAAAACAGAAGTTACGCAACAACTTGCTAAGGCTATGGGCGTCGAGCTGCTACGTTTTGATATGTCAGAATACATGGAAAAACACACAGTATCGCGTTTATTAGGGGCTCCTCCTGGCTATGTTGGATATGAACAAGCGGGTTTATTAACAGATGCTGTAGTTAAACACCCTTATTCCGTATTACTACTGGATGAAATTGAAAAAGCACATTCTGATATTTACAATATCTTATTACAGGTAATGGATCATGGTACGTTAACTGATAATAATGGCCGTAAAGCAGATTTTCGTAATATTATTTTAGTAATGACAACCAATGCTGGTGCGCGAGAAAGCGTTAAACAAAGCATTGGCTTTAAAGAGCAAAAAGATTCACATAAAGCGACCGATGAAATCAATAAACTGTTTTCACCTGAGTTTAGAAATCGTCTCGATAATGTTATCTGGTTTAATCACCTTGAAATGGATGTCATTTATCAAGTTGTAGATAAATTTATAGTGCAACTACAAGCGCAGCTAGATAAAAAACAGGTTTCATTAGAAGTCAGTGAAAATGCCCGTAAATGGCTAGCTGAAAATGGCTATGAACGCTCGATGGGGGCTCGACCTATGGCACGTTTAATTCAAGAGAAACTGAAAAAACCGTTGGCGAATCAAATTTTATTTGGTGAACTACAAGAGGGTGGCAGTGTTTCCGTGTCGTTAAATAAAAATAAAACCGAGATTAAATTTGAGTATGCGCAGTTATTGCAGTTGAGTAACTAATACCAATTCCGTTAACTAGATGATTATTTAGGTGTAGGAAAAAGGGATGAGAGTAAGGCATTGATTGTAGTAACTAGTTGTTCTAATTATACAATCAATAACAAAAACACAAATCTTATTTGCGTTTAGCTAACATTCATTTTAACCAACATAAATGAATAGATAATTATCGGATTTGGTATCTTGTTAATAATAACTAACAAGCATATTTAAACCGTAATAATAGTCACATTAATTATTAGTAGATTAAAAATAGGTGACGTGCAATTAAAAAAATCGATAAATATCAAAGGCCAGAAACAAAAACACCCACAGAAGTGGGTGTTTTAAAGAATAAAAACTTATCCGTTTTTAAACTGTATGACAGTCGAAATCAACCAATGTATCAACATCAGCTTCATAATCTACGCCGTCAATACCAAAACCAAATAGTTGTAAGAACTCTTCTTTGTACTCTTTGTAATCAGTTAAATCGAATAGATTTTCAGTGGTAATGCTTGGCCATAGATCTTTACAAGCTTGCTGTACATCATCACGTAGTTCCCAATCATCTAAACGTAAACGACGCGCTTCATCAGTTTCTGGTGCACTGCCATCTTCTTTAAATAATTGCGTAGTGAATAGACGGTGAATCTGTTCCATACAGCCTTCATGCAATCCTTTTTCTTTCATGATTTTAAATACCATTGAGATATATAAAGGCATAACAGGAATTGCAGAGCTTGCTTGTGTCACTACACTTTTTTGTACTGACACATAAGCTTCACCATGTAGAGGAGCTAGTTGTGCTTGAATTGCATTTGAAGCACGATCTAAATCTAATTTTGCTTTGCCTAAAGCGCCATCCCAGTAGATTGGCCACGTTAATTCAGTACCAATGTAAGAGTAAGCAACGGTTTTGATCCCTTCAGCTAAAACGCCAGCTTCACCCAATGCGCTTAACCACAGTTCCCAATCCTGTCCACCCATTACAGTGACAGTATTTGCAATCTCTTCTTCAGAAGCAGGTTCAACAGAAGCTTCAATGATCACATCTTTATTAGTATCAATCGCTGTTGAAACGTAAGTTTCACCAATAGGTTTTAGGCTTGAACGAATTACTTCACCTGTATCAGGTAATTTACGTACTGGTGCCGCAACTGAATAGATAATCGCATCAATTTGACCTAAGTCTTGTTTGATAAGCTCAATAACTTTTGCTTTGATTTCATGAGAAAAAGCATCGCCATTGATACTTTTAGCATATAAGCCGTCAAGTTTTGCTTGTTTTTCAAAAGCGGCACTGTTGTACCAACCAGCAGAACCAGGTTTACGCTCTGTTGCAGGCTTTTCAAAGAATACACCAATCGTTGATGCATCACTGCCATAGGCAGCAGCAATTCGAGAAGACATACCGTAACCAGCAGAAGAACCAATCACTAATACACGTTTAGGACCATTTTTAATTTTGCCCTGTTGTTTAGTGAATTCAATTTGTGTTTGAATGTTTTTTTCACAGCCAACTGGATGCGTAGTAGTACAGATAAATCCACGAATTTTTGGTTTAATGATCATAATTTAAGCTCTTATATTTTAGTTTAATAGTGGGTATATCGCCCATTAATTGAACACATATTATTGTTAAGTATGCATAATATACCCATGATACTTCAAGATGCAAAGTCAGCAAGGCAAATTG
>JBALXF010000241.1:0-5329 GCA_036961085.1 Psychromonas sp. | reverse complement strand
TCGCATTGTTTTGGTTAATCAGCACTAATGCTTGCTGTTGATGAACTGCTGCGCCACCGACTCGGGTTCCTTTTAACCCAGCTTGCTCAATCAACCAGCCTGCGGCTAATTTCGCACTACCGTCTTGTTGCGGATAATGAGGCATATTAGGATGCAACACGAGTAACTCTTTTAATAATTCCATGGATACAATCGGATTTTTAAAAAAGCTGCCAGCATTACCTAATTTATTCGGATCAGGCAATTTCTCACTACGTATCTGACAAACTGATTGATAGATTTGTTTGGCAGTGATTGGTTCATGGCTAGATTCTATGTTGCTTAGTTGTCCATAACGACTTTGTGGGTGCCAATCTTTGCTTAATTTAAGTGTAACTTGAGTGATTAACGCATTGTGCATCTCTACAGTTTTAAAGATGCTATGACGATAGGTAAATTGGCATTCTTTTGCGCTTAATGTATGCAGCGTGCCTTTATTTAAATCGATATATTCAACCGACTCACAAAAATCTTTAAACTCAGTTCCGTATGCGCCAATGTTCTGCACAGGAGCGGCGCCAACGACACCCGGTATTAGCGCTAAATTTTCTAAGCCATCAATGCCTTTATCGATACATTCAGTAACCAATTTATGCCAATCTTCGCCAGCAGCTATCTTTAATAGGAAATGTTGTTCTGACTCTTCTATCTCAATGCCTAACAAATCAACTTTAATCACTAACCCTGCGAAATCATCACAAAATAGAATATTACTTCCCCCACCTAAAATCAGTATGGGCTTATTTTGCGCTCTATTATTTTTTACTAAGGTCAGTAATTCTGGTAGCTGTTGCTTATTATCAAAGTGAAATAACGTCTGTGCACTTGCTTCGATAGCAAAAGTATTAAACGCTTTGAGTGAGCTATTATTTTCGAACATGAAAGAGCCTTGTCGGTATAAACTTATATATACCCATGATACTTCGAAATGCAAAGTCAGCAAGGCAAATTGTGCCGAGATGCTAGGTATAAAATTGAAGGTTAGTTATTTGCATAGAGAGTTTCTCATTGCTTCATGTTGTGTTTTATTAGCGCTATCGAGCTGAATCCTGACGAAGCATTTTGAAGTGACTTTTAAAATAACTTTCAAAGTAACATAGGGTCTAAATAGTTTCCCTTGTCCCTCTAATTTATAAAAGCTGCCCGCATGGTCGCGAATAGGTCTATTTTGCAAAAATCAGAAATACAATTTATAGCGTTAGAAAAGATTAAATACCCCTTAATCAATCAGTTTTATAAACAATTTTATAAAAAAGGATTGGCCAGTAAAGATGAAGATGTATTTATTCTCAAACATCACTCAATTGTTAGCAGTGTGAAGCTAAAGAAGATAGAGCAATCGCTATTATTATCTGCGGTTGTAACAGCGACTAATGAGCGAGGTAAAGGCTATGCTTCATTGTTAATTAAGACGTTATTACAACAAAGTTCAACAGCGATCTATTGTTTTCCTTATTTGCATCTTGAACTCTTCTACCAACAATTTGGCTTCAAACAATTACCCATTGAGCAGGTACCAAAAGCTGTCAGCAAACAATTCAACAGATATAACAATAAACAGTCGCTATTGTTAATGTGTTATCAATCAAAAAGATAAAGTAGCTCTTCGTAACCTTGTTGCTTCATCTCTTGTTTAGCAACAAAACGCAACGACGCTGAGTTAATGCAATAACGCAATCCACCAGGAGCTGGACCATCATCAAAAACATGACCTAAGTGTGAATCCGCAGCTGGGCTTCTTACCTCAGTGCGTGTAGATAACAGTTTATTATCGGTTTTTTCAGTCAATGTTTTTTCAGCTAAAGGCTGCGTAAAACTCGGCCAACCACAGTGAGAGTCAAATTTATCCAATGAACTAAACAGAGGCTCACCAGAAGCAATATCGACATAGATGCCCTGCCCTTTATGATCCCAATATTGGTTATTAAAAGCAGGCTCAGTGCCATCTTGTTGAGTTACATAATATTGCATTTCATTTAATTGCGATTGCAGGGTTTGTTTATCTACTTTTGTATATTTAGACATATCTCTACTTTTACATCCTTTATTCAACGCGTAACGTGCCTATAAAAATCTCAGTTATCATTTGCTAGCTTAATATGAATAACAACTTGACGCATCTAATAAAAAGCGGTATTTAATTAACTACAAACTTTTTTTGAGATTATCTGATGCAGACTCGTTTTTTACCACTCACAACTTTACTCCTTATGCTAAATGCGTACGGGTAGTGAGTGTCTGAATAAAATCAGCTAAAAACTCCAAAACCCGTGCACTGCGCGGGTTTTTTTATATCTGCGCATTAATAATATTAATCAACACTTAAGAAGGACTTTTACATGTCAGATCAAGTTATTATTTTCGATACAACCTTACGTGATGGCGAGCAAGCATTAAGCGCAAGTTTAACTGTTAAAGAAAAGTTACAAATTGCTTTTTCTCTTGAGCGTTTAGGTGTTGATGTAATGGAAGTAGGTTTCCCTATTTCTTCTCCTGGTGATTTCAAATCAGTACAAACCATTGCAAAAGAAATTAAAAATAGCCGTGTATGTGCTTTATCTCGAGCTTTAGAAAAAGATATTGATGCCGCAGCAGAAGCGCTAAAAGTTGCTGATGCTTTCCGTATTCATACCTTCATTTCAACATCAACTATTCACGTTGAAAACAAGTTAAAACGTACTTTTGATGCGGTATTAGAGATGGGTGTGAAAGCCGTCAAACATGCACGTAATTATACCGATGATGTTGAATTCTCTTGTGAAGATGCAGGCCGTACCCCGATTGATAACCTATGTCGTATGGTTGAAGAAGCAATCAAAGCTGGTGCAACTACCATCAATATCCCTGATACAGTTGGTTATACCTATCCGAGTGAGTTTGGCGGTATTATTGAAACCTTATTCAATCGGGTACCTAACATTGATAAAGCGGTTATTTCGGTACATTGTCATGATGATTTGGGTATGTCGGTCGCGAACTCGATTACAGCCGTTGAAAATGGTGCTCGCCAAATCGAATGTACAATGAATGGCATTGGTGAACGAGCGGGTAACTGTTCACTTGAAGAAGTGGCAATGATTTTACATACACGTAAAGCAAAAATGGGTTATTCAACCAATATCAACCCGGTTGAAATTGCCCGTGCTAGCCAGTTAGTTAGCCAGCTATGTAATATGCCAATTCAAGCCAATAAAGCGATTGTGGGTGCAAATGCATTCTCTCATTCGTCTGGTATTCATCAAGATGGCGTTTTGAAGTCACAAAACACCTACGAAATCATCACCCCTGAAAGCGTTGGGATCTTAACTAATAAGTTAAACTTAACGTCTCGCTCAGGTCGTCATGTCATTCAGCATCGCATGCAAGAATTAGGCTATCGTGACACTGATTATGATTTAGAAGAGTTATACACTAGCTTCTTAGAGTTAGCCGATAAAAAAGGCCAAGTCTTTGATTATGACTTAGAAGCGCTAATGTTCTTTAACCAAGTTAATACTGAGCCTGAATATTACAAATTAGAGAGTATCAATGTACAATCTGGCTCAGGATTAGTTGCAACAGCAACTGTTGTAATGACAATTGGCGATGATCAAAAAGTCGTCGAAGCAGCAACAGGAAATGGTCCTATCGATGCCGCTTACCAATGTTTAATGCGTATTTCTGGTTTAGATATCAATATGGATGACTACCATATTAGCGCAAAAGGCGAAGGTAAAGATGCACTAGGGCAAGTAGATATTGTGGCTACCTATAAAGAACAAAAGTTCCATGGTTTAGGCTTATCTACAGATATAATCGAATCGTCAGCACGCGCAATGGTACATGTAATGAACCACATCCATTTAGCAAAAGCCGTCGAACACGAGAAACAACGTTTACACACTCCTGTCGTTTAATAACAGCAGTAGTTTAAACTATCAAGGTAACCTAATGGTTACCTTTTTTATTCATTACATTTCGAGTTAATAACATCATGAAAATTATCGTAATTCCTGTCACTCCCTTTGAACAAAACTGTAGTTTGATTATTTGTGAACAAACAAATATTGCTGCTATCGTTGACCCAGGTGGCGATGCTCAACGTATTTTAAGTATCGTCAAAAAAGAAGGCGTTAACGTCGATAAAATCATATTAACTCATGGTCACTTAGATCACGTCGGTGGAACTCAACTTGTTGCTAAGGCGTTAAGTGTGCCTGTGATTGGTCCTGAAAAAGAAGACTTGTTTTGGTTAGAGCAGTTAGAACTACAAAGCCAAAATTTTGGTCTTCCATCAGCTAAAAGTTTCGAGCCAACACGATGGTTAGCTGAAGGTGAAGTTGTGACTGTCGGCAATATCAAGCTTAAGGTATTGCATATTCCTGGCCATACTCCGGGTCACGTCGCTCTATTTGACCAGCAAAGTAAACAAGTTATCGTCGGTGATATTTTATTTAGTGGTGGTATTGGTCGTTTTGATTTCCCACGTGGAAATCAGCAACAATTAATATCAGGTATTAAACAAAAATTACTATCCCTGCCTGGTGATACCGTTGTATTTCCTGGGCATGGACCTACGACAACTATTGCTAAAGAAAAAGCCAGCAACCCTTTTTTGCGTGGTTAATAAACAGCTTTTATAACGGGATAATTTTCCCGTTTACCATCAGTTCGCCTTGTTCAAGCTGTGTTTCAAAAAGTAAACTCGAACCATCTGAGACCAAGAAACCTGTCATTACCCCTATCTGTAATGGCTCCGAAACGACTGGTTCTGCGAGTAACCTTTTTGGTAATGCAACCTTGCCATTGCCATCAAGATAATCCATTAACGTAAATGGATTATCTAACATTTCTCTAAAAGAAGCCCCTTGCTCAAGGGTGAAATTCATCGAGGCATCCAATTTTCCCCAGGGAGTTTGTGAAGTCAGTGTTGAAAGAGATATATGCGCACCATTAGATAATAATTCGGATAAAGCCTTCTCGACCTCCGCAACACTTTGAGCATGACTTGCTAAGTTGTTAATAGATGGAATATGTAGGCTGTTTAAATCAAATTTAATATGATTATCGGTAAAAACCTTTTGATCTACTGTTCCAAATTGATATTGAGCTACTTTCCAATCACTACGGATATCAACTCGATCCTGTTTCATGCTTTGTAAGTTGCCGCCTTTTAAATCAACCCCTTGCCATTTTATTTTAAATCCGTCTTGCTGCAGAAATATCGAGCTAATTGTCATCAAATAGGAATATTGGTTGATATTATTGTTGTTGCTAGAGAAGTCTGACGATAGTTGTAGCGCATCTATTT
>JBALXF010000240.1:0-5356 GCA_036961085.1 Psychromonas sp. | reverse complement strand
ACCTCAGTACTTCCTTGATTTACAAAACCCAAGCATGGTGACTGCATTAGCATTAGTTCACTCTCGCTTTTCTACCAATACTTTCCCAAGCTGGCGTCTAGCGCAGCCTTTCCGTTATATTGCTCATAATGGTGAAATTAACACTGTTCGCGGTAATATTAACTGGATGAAAGCACGTGAAGCTTTACTTCAAGCTGAGTTCTTTAGCCGTACAGAATTAGATATGTTACTACCAATCTGTAGCGATAATATGTCTGATTCAGCTAGTTTTGATATGGCCTTAGAATTATTGGTACTTTCAGGACGTAGTTTGCCGCATGCATTAATGATGATGATTCCTGAAGCTTGGCAAGAAAACAAGAATATGGAACCAAGTCGTCGCGCATTTTACCAATACCATGCGAATATCATGGAACCATGGGACGGCCCAGCTTCTGTTTGTTTCACTGATGGTGTTCAGGTTGGTGCAACACTTGACCGTAACGGCTTAAGACCTTCTCGTTATTGTGTTACTAAAGATGACTTTTTGATCATGGCATCGGAAAGTGGTGTGGTTGATATCGCACCTGAAAATATCAAATCACGTGGCCGCTTACAGCCAGGACGTATTTTTGTAGCCGATCTTGAACAAGGTCGTATCATTTCTGATGGTGAAGTTAAAAGCAGTATTGCTACTCGTCAACCTTATGAAACATGGTTAGACAATAACTTGGTTAAATTAGAGAACCAACCTGCGGCATTAGAACGTAACTTACAACCAAATGATGGTCAGTTATTAAAACGTCTTCAAGCTTTTGGTGTTACTTCTGAAGAGATTAGTGAAATTGTCTTACCTATGTTTGTAGATGGTAAAGAGCCGCTAGGTGCAATGGGTGCCGATTGGCCTCTTGCTGTTCTATCGCATCAATCTCAACATTTATCACACTACTTTAAACAGTTGTTTGCACAGGTAACTAACCCACCAATCGATCCGATTCGTGAGCGTATGGTTATGTCGCTGAATACATACTTAGGTAAAGATCAAAACCTATTAGCGGAAACACCTGAGCATTGTCATAAAGTAGAATTAGAGTCGCCAGTACTGAGTAATGCTGAATTACAAAAAATTAATGCACTAGATGATAAAAACTTACAAGCTAAAACATTAGACACATTATTCCGTGCTGATGGTACTCCGGGTAAGTTGAAAAAATCGTTAGAACGTATCTGTCGTTATGCAGAAGATGCTATTCACGATGGCTACTCAATCATTATTCTTTCAGATCGAAGTGCTACTTCAGATCACGCTGCTATTCCTGCGATGTTAGTAACGGGTGCGGTTCACCATTACCTAATCAAACGTGGTTTACGTGCGCTTTGTGATTTAGTGGTAGAAACAGGTGATGTTCGTGAAACACACCATTTTGCAACTGTAATTGGTTACGGTGCATCAGCAGTTAATCCTTACTTAATCGAAGAGATGATTGTTGATTTACAAGCGAAAAAACGTTTACCTGCTGGGAAAAGCGTAGCAGATATTTTTGCTTCATATAAATCAGCTATTGATGCTGGATTATTAAAAATATTCTCTAAAATGGGAATATCGACTATCCAGTCATACCAAGGTGCACAAATATTTGAAGCGCTAGGTATTAGCCATTCAGTGGTTGATAAGTACTTCAAAGGTACTGTGACGCGTATTCAAGGTTTAACTATTGATGATATTGCCAATGAAATCTTAGTTCGTCATCGTTTTGCTTACCCATTACGTGAAGTGCCATCACAGCGTTTAGATGTAGGTGGTGTTTACCAGTGGAAACAACGTGGTGAGAAACATTTATTTAATCCAACAACGATTTCATTACTACAGCAATCTACTCGTAATAAAGATTATGCACAGTTTAAAGACTATGCAGCAGCTGTTGATAAACAGGGTGATAACGCAGCAACATTGCGTAGCCAATTTGAATTCGTACCAAAATCAAGTGGTCCAATCTCAATTGATGAAGTTGAACCAGCTGAAAATATCCTAAAACGTTTTGCTACAGGTGCAATGTCATTTGGTTCTATCTCGCATGAAGCTCACTCTACGTTAGCGATTGCAATGAACCGTATCGGCGCAAAATCTAACTCTGGTGAAGGTGGTGAAGATCCAGCTCGTTTCTTACCTAAAGAAAACGGCGACTGGGAACGTTCTGCAATCAAACAGGTTGCATCAGGTCGTTTTGGTGTTACTTCTTACTACCTAACTAATGCAGCTGAAATTCAGATTAAAATGGCGCAGGGTGCTAAACCTGGTGAGGGTGGTCAACTGCCAGGACATAAAGTCGATGACTGGATTGGTCGTACACGTCATTCAACGCCTGGCGTAGGTCTAATTTCACCACCACCGCATCATGATATCTACTCAATTGAAGATTTAGCACAGCTAATCTTTGATTTGAAAAATGCTAACCGCGCTGGTCGTGTTAACGTTAAATTAGTATCGGAAGCGGGTGTTGGTACGATCGCATCAGGTGTTGCTAAAGCAAAAGCTGACGTGATCTTAATCGCTGGTTTTGATGGTGGTACAGGTGCTTCACCTATCTCATCTATTCGTCATGCGGGTTTACCTTGGGAACTAGGTCTATCTGAAGCGCATCAAACGCTAATGAAAAATGGTTTACGTAACCGTATAGTTTTACAAGCTGATGGTCAGATGAAAACACCACGCGATTTAACTATTGCAGCATTACTCGGTTCTGAAGAGTGGGGCGTAGCAACGGCTGCATTAGTTGTTGAAGGCTGTATCATGATGCGTAAGTGTCACTTAAATACATGTCCTGTTGGTATCGCAACACAAAATAAAACCTTACGTGAGCGTTTTGACGGTCGTGTCGATGATGTCGTGACATTCTTCGGTTACATGGTTCAAGGCATGCGCGAAAACATGGCTATGTTGGGTTACAAAACAATCACTGAAATGGTTGGTCAAACTCAGAATCTAAAAGTACGTGAAGATGTAAATCATTGGAAATACAAAAACTTAGATTTGAGCACCATCTTATTTAAACAAACCGGTAAAGCTGAAGACGGCATGTTTAACCAAATCGGTCAGAATCATAACCTTGAAGCTGTATTAGATCGCCAATTAATCGAGTTAGCAAAACCTGCACTTGAAAATGGTGAATCGGTATCAGGTGAATTCCCGATCATTAATACTGACCGAAGTTGTGGCACCATGTTATCGAATGAGATTTCTAAAGTGTACAACGACCAAGGTTTACCACAACCAATGAAAGTTAAATTCACTGGTAGTGCAGGACAATCTTTTGGCTGTTTCCTTGCTAAAGGTGTTGAGTTTACAGTTGAAGGTGATGCAAACGATTACTGGGGTAAAGGTTTATCTGGTGGACAAATAGTTGCTTACCCATACCGTCGCTCGTCGCTTGTTGCTAAAGAAAATATCATCGTAGGTAACGTATGTTTCTACGGCGCAACATCAGGTGAATCATACATTAATGGTATGGCTGGTGAGCGTTTCTGTGTTCGTAACTCGGGTGCAGAAGTGGTAGTTGAAGGTTTAGGTGATCACGGTTGTGAATACATGACTGGTGGCATCATGATTAACTTAGGTTCAACAGGTCGAAACTTTGCTGCAGGTATGAGTGGCGGTGTTGCTTATATTTGGGATCAAGATGATAGTTTTGCAAGTAAGTGTAATATGGAACTTGTAGACTTTGACCCGCTAGAGCAAGAAGATAAAGATCTATTGATTGCTAAGGTAACAAAACATCTGCAATTAACTGAGTCTAATCTTGCGGCTGAGTTCTTAGCTGATGTCGATGCAAGTCTAGCTAAAATGATAAAAGTAATGCCACGTGATTATAAAGCCGCATTACTAGCACGAAAGAATACAGCGCTTAATCTTGTAAAAGAAAATATCACTGACAGTGAGAAGCAAGCTGCTCAAGCAACGGAACGCGATGCATGTAAGGTAGGAGATCTATAATGGGTAAGGCAACTGGATTTTTAGAATTAGGACGTGAATTACCTGCGAAAGTAGCAGTAGAAGATCGTCTAAAAAATAACAAAGAGTTCGTACAAAACGAAGAATTTGGTGAAAAGATTAATGACCAAGCTTCACGCTGTATGGATTGTGGTGTTCCTTTCTGTCACAGTGGCTGTCCGATTGGTAATATCATCCCTGAATTCAATGACGCGGTTTACCGCGAAAGTTGGAGAGAGGCTTGGGATATTTTAAGCTCGACGAATAACTTCCCTGAGTTTACTGGTCGTGTTTGCCCAGCTCCTTGTGAAACATCGTGTGTGCTTGGGATCAACCAAGACCCTATTACAATTTGTAATATTGAAAAGACAATTGTTGAAACTGCTTATGCTAAAGGTTATGTAAAACCTAAAATACCTACATCACGTACTGGTAAAACAGTCGCAATCGTAGGTAGTGGTCCAGCTGGTTTAGCGGCAGCCGAGCAGTTAAACAGTGCCGGTCATACGGTTACTGTTTATGAGCGCGACGAAAAGGTCGGTGGTTTATTACGCTTCGGCATTCCAGACTTCAAACTGGGCATGGATGTTATTGATCGCAAAGTTGATATCATCGAAAAATCAGGCGTTAAAATGGTTGTTAACGCGCACATTGGTGTCGACTTTAATGCGAAAGAACTGCGTAAGCAGTTCGATGTAGTGTTACTGACTGGCGGCTCTACAGTTCCTCGTGACTTACCTATTCCAGGTCGTGACCTTAAAGGCGTTCATTTCGCAATGGAGTTTTTAGGACAGAATAATCGTCGTGCTAATAACATGGATATTAAAGCTGAAGAAATTCATGCACAAGATGATCATGTTTTAGTTATCGGTGGTGGTGATACCGGCTCTGACTGTGTTGGTACCTCAAATCGTCATGGTGCTGCAAGTGTGACACAAGTGGAAATCATGCCGATTCCACCTGAAAAACGTACTGTGAATATGCCTTGGCCTTCGTACCCAATGATCCTAAAAACAACTTCTTCACATGAAGAAGGCGTAGATCGTCATTGGTCAATCCTTACCAAAGAGTTTATTGGTGATGAAGAAGGTAATGTTAAGCAGTTAGTTATTGCTGATATTGAATGGGAAAAGGCTGAACCAGGCCAACGCCCTAATTTCAAAGAAATTGAAGGCAGTGAGCGTATCATTCCTTGTACTAAAGCCTTTTTAGCAATGGGTTTCTTACACCCAGAGCCAACAGGTGTACTAGCTCAACTAAATATCGCTTTAGACGAACGTGGTAATGTTAAAACAACTGATTACCAAACAAGTCAAGCCGGTGTATTTGCTGCTGGTGATATGCGTACAGGACAATCATTAATTGTTCGTTGTATTAATGAAGGTCGAG
>JBALXF010000023.1:0-15119 GCA_036961085.1 Psychromonas sp. | reverse complement strand
CAATATGGATCACTGTCATAACTTTAATTGTAATTATTGGTTCAGCAGTACTTTTAAGAGCAACTTCTAAAAATAACACCGGCGTTGAAGAAGGCGCACCGATGCCGCATACCTTTGATGGTATTCAAGAACTAAACAATCCACTACCAAAATGGTGGGTTGGTTTATTTTGGTTCTCGATCGTTATCGGTTTGCTTTATAGCTTTGCATTCCCTACTTACACGGCAAACTGGAATGGATTGCTAAATTGGACCAGTTCTGAGCAAGGTGTTAATTCATTAGAAGAGTCTAAGCAGCTTGCTGAAAACTCTCAATCACAATACCAACGTGAAATGAATTCAGCAGATGAAAAATACGGCGCAGTATTCAAAAAGCTTGCTTACGCAGAAAATGGCGAATACAAAGACATCACGGTTATTGCTCAGGATCCTGAAGCAATTAAAGTGGGTCAGCGTTTATTCTTACAAAACTGTGCTCAATGTCATGGCTCAGATGCACGTGGTAGTACCGGCTTCCCTAACTTAACTGATAATGATTGGCTATATGGTGGTGAACCAGCTGCGATCAAGCAAAGTCTGATGGAAGGACGTCAAGGGCAAATGCCAGCTTGGAAAGATATTCTAGGAGCACAAGGCGTTAAAGAAGTAACAAGCTATGTATTACAGTTAAGTGGACGTCGTGTAAATGCGATAGAAGCAGAAGCAGGTAAAAAACTGTTTGTTAGCTGTGTTGCTTGTCATGGTGCGGATGGTAAAGGTAATCATGCAATGGGTGCACCTAATTTAACCAATACAACTTGGTTATACGGTGGTTCTCGTAAAGCAGTGGAGCATACTCTAAATTACGGTCGTAACGGTGTGATGCCAGCTTGGAAAAACATTTTAGGTGAAGATAAAATACAAGTTATCTCTGCATATGTTTATTCTCTTTCAAACCAGCCTACTCAATAAGTTATAAGCAACAAGCTTTACTTTATTGACATAAAAAGCCTCATTTTGAGGCCTTTTTTATAGCTAAAAAAAGTTGAAAATGGTAACTTAACGCCACTTCAAACTAGTAGCAGGCTCTTCATGAAAAACAATAATAAAGCGTGGTTCAAACAATTCTGGCCTTGGTTCCTAATTATACTTCCGTTAACAGCTGTAATTGCGGCAACCAACCTTTTATTCACTGCAATGGACAATAAACCTGAGATGGTTGTTGATGAGTATTATGCAAAAGGCAAAGCCATCAATGAAGATTTAACATTAATTAAAAATGCCAAGAATAATAATATTAGCGCGGTAGTAACACAAAATGAGAATGATTTAATTATCAGTGTAACGGGTATCCCAGATCAAACAGCGATCAGCTTTTCTTTATTTCACTCAACCTTAGCTGCTCGCGATATGACGCAAATGTTAACCGCTGATGGTAATGGAGATTACCACTTTAAAACGGATAACACGCTTGATGGTAAATGGAGTTTACGCATCGAATCTTTTGATAAAAGCTGGCGATTACAGGAAGTGGCCATTTTCCCTACCACGAGTATCAAATTGTAATGGTTCAAACTCAAGATTGTTTTCACTGTGGAGAGGAAAACCCTCCTCGTAGTGTTTTCCAAGTAGAAATAAATGGGGTAATGCAACAAATGTGTTGCCCTGGTTGTGAAGCAGTTGCACAAACGATTGTTGATAGTGGATTAACCTCTTATTATGAACATCGCAGTGAAAGCGCGATAAAAGGACAAACACTTGTCCCTGAAGAACTGTCGCAACTCGAATATTACGATATACCACAAATCCAAGAAGATTTTGTAAACTACAACAGTGAGTTTAATGAAATCACTTTAACTGTAGAAGGAATCACCTGTGCCGCTTGCGCTTGGTTAATTGAGAAACAATTACGCTCTTTACCAGGTTTAACCTTTATCAATGTCAATACCACCCTCAGTCGTGCAATAATCAGGTGGGATGATAAAACAGTTAAGCTCAGTAGCATTCTCAAAGAAATTCATAAAATAGGCTATAACGCCTACCCTTTTCAAGTCAACGAGCAAGAAGCATTCTACACCAGACAAGCAAAGGCTTATCTAAGACGTGTTGGTCTTGCCGGCCTTGCAACCATGCAAGTAATGATGTTTGCCATTGCTTTGTATGCAGACTTTTTCTCAGGCATGGAAGAAGAGTTTACCCATTATTTTCGTTGGGTAAGTTTTATTCTCGCCACCCCTGTACTTCTCTATAGTGCACAACCCTTTTATATCAATGCTTGGCGCAATATTAGAAATAAAACGCTGGGGATGGACATTCCCGTCTCTATCGCTTTACTAGGCGCATATATAGCCTCTGCCTATGCGACCATTATGGGCAGAGGTGAAGTCTATTTTGAAGCTATCTCGATGTTCACTTTTTTGCTGCTTTTAGGGCGCTTATTAGAATTAAGAGCAAGACGCAAAGCCTCTGAAACAAGTAGTAATTTATTACGCCTATTACCATCAATGGCAACCCTTATCGAGGACGTCGATGGTGAGCAGATACATAACCTTATTCCAGCAAAAACTTTGACGATTGGGCAATTAATATTAGTTAAAGCGGGTGAAACAATTCCTGTTGATGGCTCTATCGTTGATGGACTGAGTAATATTGAAGAGTCAATGTTAACCGGCGAGCACTTACCCGTCAGTAAAGGCGTAAAATCACCGGTATTTGCCGGCACAGTAAATGTCACCAGCCCATTAATAGTACGTGTCGAAAAATTGGCAAATAACACCTTAATTGCTGATATTATCCACCTACAAGACAACGCTCAACTTAATAAGCCGCGTATTGAGATTGTTGCCGATACAATCGCTCGTTATTTTGTTGGAGCGCTGCTGTTAGTCGCCACCTTCACTTATATTGGTTGGAGTTTTGTCGCCCCTGATCAGGCATTTTGGATAACGCTTTCAGTGTTAGTCGTTACCTGTCCCTGTGCGCTTTCACTAGCGACACCTACTGCTCTGACCTGTGCAACCGCAAAACTTAATAAACAAGGTGTATTGATCAAGAAACATCATGTATTAGAAACCGTTAACCGTATCAATCATCTAGTTTTTGATAAAACAGGCACCCTCACTAAAGGTAATTTTTTACTGTTAGGTACTCAGGTATATAGCCATTATTCAGTTCAGGACTGTATTGATTTAGCATCTCAATTAGAGGCAAGTTCAGAGCACCCTATTTCTTTGGCATTCCAACAGAAACAACAAAATAATATTGAATTAAAAGACGTTATTAATATCCCAGGACAAGGCTTGCAAGCTACCTACCAAGGGGAAATATTAAAACTCGGTCATGCATTGTTTTGTGACGTTGACAGCATTGTTGATAGTAAAGAATTGGTCATTTACCTTACCCTTAATGGACAACTTATCGCTACTTTTGAGTTAGGTGATGAATTACGTAAAAGTGCAAAAAATATTATTGAATACTGTCACCGAAATAAAATTCAAACTACAATGTTAACTGGTGATGTGTCTCTAAAAAGTGAAGACGTACGTGATCTACTTGGCATTAAACACCTATTAAAAGGTGTGACACCCGAAGGAAAGTTACAATATCTACAAACATTACAGCAACAAGATAAAGTAATGATGATCGGAGATGGTATTAATGATGCACCAGTACTTTCAGGTGCACATGTTTCTGTTGCGATGGCCAGTGGTACCGATATTGCTAAAAACAGTGCTGATGTGATTTTATTAGGTGAAGATTTAAACAAACTGGCGACATTAAATAAAATATCAAGAAAAACTACCAAAATCATCAAAGAAAACCTAGCTTGGTCGCTAGGATATAATATAATCATCCTCCCTTTAGCTGTATTAGGTCATGTGCCTCCTTATATTGCAGTACTGGGAATGTCGCTAAGTTCATTAATTGTGGTTAGTAATTCATTAAGGTTATTAAAATGAGTATTATTTTTGTCCTTATCCCAATCGCGATGTTTTTTATAACCGTTGCCGTAATACTGTTTTTTTGGGCAGTAAAATCAAATCAATATGATGATTTAGACCGTGAAGCTGTCAATATTTTATTTGATGAAGACGAGCACAATATCAAACAAAAAAAACAACTGAACAACCAGTTGAAAATGAAAGAACTGACTCAATATAATGTTATTAAATGATTTTTTTGCCGCTCTACTGATCGGCTTACTCGGTGCTGGGCATTGTTTAGGTATGTGCTCTGGCATTGCCAGTGCGTTAACCTTTTCGATTAAAGCTAAACAATCTAAAGCTGTTTCGTTCTTTTCATTGTTGTTTTATAACTTGGGAAGGATCAGCAGTTACTCGCTTGCAGGTGCAATTTTTGCAGCAAGTAGCGGTGCATTAGTGATTTGGTTTGGTGGTAAAGAGGCATTAATCTATTTACGTATCATTGCTGCAATATTAATGTTGCTGTTAGCGCTTTATATCAGTAAAATTTGGCGCGGATTAGTTGTAGTAGAACAAGCTGGGCAGTTTATTTGGAAGTTTAT
Source organism: Psychromonas sp. (assembly GCA_036961085.1). Classification (GTDB taxonomy): domain Bacteria; phylum Pseudomonadota; class Gammaproteobacteria; order Enterobacterales; family Psychromonadaceae; genus Psychromonas. Next base: position 10,616 of record JBALXF010000023.1, on the reverse strand, counting down.
TAAACCTCTCGCACAAAAATTTATCCCGCTGAAACACCCTGTATTCGCTTTTCCCCTTGGCTTTTTCTGGGGGTGGTTACCCTGTGGCTTAGTTTATTCAACATTATCATGGGCGGCAAGTAGTGGCAGTGCTAGCAACGGCATGATGATTATGTTGGGTTTTGGTTTAGGCACTATGCCTGCAATGCTGACCGTTGGGACATTTAGTAATTATCTAAAACGCATCCTAAACCAGCATTGGTTTAGGTACGGCAGCGGCTTATTACTAGCAACTTTTGCAGTGCATACATTTTATATTGCAATTATGCAGTTAAATTAATAAAAAGATCAATATTAGTTGATGGCTAGAAAATAATTTTCAATATTTTTAAATAATTATGTCAATTTGCTAACTTAGCAAAGTCTGTATATATTGATATGTGTCAATTTTGAGGAAATACGTACTATGGAAAAAAGTAATACTCACCGTATCCAAAGTGGCGGATGTGCAATCAGGTGCCAAGATTGTAGCATTAGTCAATTGTGTATTCCTTACTCACTCAATGAAACAGAACTAGACCGTTTAGATAATATAATTGAGCGAAAAAAGCCTATCCAAAAAGGCCAAGAAATATTCAAAGCTGGTCAAGAAATGAAGTACCTTTATGCAATTCGTTCGGGTACTCTAAAGTCTTACACCATTACAGAGCAAGGTGATGAGCAAATCACAGCATTTCACCTTGCAGGCGATTTAATAGGTTTTGATGGTATCAGTAACGGTACACATCCAAGCTTTGCTCAAGCGCTTGAAACTGCAATGATTTGTGAGATCCCATACGATACACTTGATAACCTATCAATTAGTATGCCTCGTTTAAGACAGCAAATTTTGCGCTTAATGAGTACTGAAATTGTTGGTGATCAAAATATGATTTTACTGTTATCGAAGAAAAATGCTGAAGAGCGTCTTGCTTCGTTTATCTATAATCTTTCTGAACGTTTCTCTGCACGTGGTTTCTCACCAAAAGAGTTTCGTTTATCAATGACACGTGGAGATATCGGTAACTATTTAGGCTTAACAGTTGAAACTATTAGTCGCCTTTTAGGTCGTTTCCAAAAAAGTAACATGATTTCAGTTAAAGGCAAATATATCAGCGTATTAGATGCTGAATTACTTGCAAGTCTTGCTGGCGCAAATAAAAAATAATCATAATTTTGCACGATATAATACCTATATCGAATAATTAGCCTTTTCCTATACGAAAAGGCTATCAGTTTCCCCCCTTCTGATCTAAATTATAAAGACTTACAATTTATATCGGGGCCTATCATGCTTAAATACCGTAATATTTTAGTCTTCATCGATCCAAGTCAAGAATCACAACATGCACTAGAACGAGCTGCTGATATCGCTCAAAAACAAGGCGATACGAAACTCACTCTTTTTTTATGCTGTTATGATCTTAGTTATGAGATGACATCGCTTAGCTCTGGTGAAGAGCGACAAGCTATGCGCAACATCGTTATCAATGAAAATAAAGAATGGTTAGAAACAATAGCAAAACCATATGTTGGCAAAGGTTTGAATATTGATAGCCAAGTACATTGGCATCATCGCCCTTTCCAAGCTGCAATTATTGAAGTGTTAGAAAATCAGCATGACTTAGTCGTTAAAGCAACCCATCAACACTCTAAACTAAGCGCAATACTGTTTACCCCTACTGATTGGAATTTACTGAGAAAATGCCCAGTGCCGGTTCTGTTAGTTAAGAATCATCTGTGGCCAGAAAATGGCAATATTCTTTGTGCATTAGATTGCAAGAGTGTGCAAGATGAAGAACACCATCATTTAAATCAGCAAATTTTAAGTGAAGCAAAAGGAATGGCCGAAGTTATTAATGCCAATATCCATTTAGTAAATGCCTACCCTACTCCACCAATGAATATCATGTTAGAGCTTCCAGAGTTTGATCCTATTAATTACGAAGATGGATTAAAGAACTTCCATCAAAAAACCCTCAATGCCTATGCTGAAACACAAGATATTCCAAGTAATCAAGTCCATCTACTGCAAGGTTTGCCAGAAGATATCATTAGTGAGGTAGCTGAAGAGATTGATGCTGAATTAGTGATCCTGGGAACTGTAGGGCGCTCTGGCTTAAGTGCGACTCTATTAGGGCATACTGCGGAGCAAGTGATAGATAATTTAAACTGTGATTTATTAGCTTTAAAACCACAAGGTTTTGTTAGTCCGATTAAACTAGAAAAGAGTACATAAAAAATATGAATCGATTAGTCGCTGGGGATAAAGCCCCAATGTTTACCTTACAAGATGATCAAGATAATAGTGTTGCCTTAGCCGATTTGGCAGGAAAAAAGGTGTTGGTTTATTTTTATCCTAAGGCAATGACTCCAGGCTGTATTAAACAAGCCTGTGGCTTACGTGATATCAAATCAGAACTTGCTGACCTAAATACGGTAGTTTATGGTGTCAGCCCAGATCCGGTTAAAAAGTTAGCTAACTTTGTCACTAAAAAAGAACTAAATTTTCCATTACTTTCTGATCCTGAGCATGCCATTGCTGATGCCTTCGGGGTTTGGGGAGAGAAGAAATTCATGGGCAAAATCTATGACGGTATTCATCGCATTAGTTTCTTAATCGATGAACAAGGCGTTATTGAAAAAGTGTTTGATAAGTTTAAAACAACGGACCATCACCAAGTTGTCCTCGACTATTTGCAAGCTAAATAAATAGCTTCAAACTCTAAAATCCTAACATAAAAAGGGCAATGCCCTTTTTATGTCTACTACTTATTTTAATCCTAGCAGATGTCAATGCAGCTAGTAACGTTAATAAACGGCTAAACCTATTTCCCCACTAGATCATCATCGTATTGCTCTTGAGAACTCGGCCAAGCGTTTAATACGGCTTTTACCAATGTAGCTAATGGAATAGCAAAAAACACGCCCCAAAAGCCCCATAGTCCACCAAATATCAATACAGCCATGATAATTACAACGGGATGTAAGTTAACCGCTTCAGAAAATAAAATAGGTACAATCAGATTCCCATCTAAAGCCTGAATAATGCCGTAAGCAATCATTAAATAAACAAAATCAGCAGATGCTCCCCATTGGAAGAAGGCGACAATTGCAACTGGCACAGTTACTGCCGCAGCGCCAATGTAAGGGATTAATACAGATAAACCAACTAATACAGATAACAGCGCCGAATACGGCATATCCATCAAAAAGAAAACAAAGTAGGTAGCAATACCAACAATTAATATTTCAATCACCTTGCCACGAATATAATTCATTATTTGACCATTCATTTCATCCCAAACTTGTACTGCTAGTTTACGATTTGATGGCAAAAAACGTGAGGCACTTGCTATCAACGCGTCTTTATCTTTAAGCATGAATACCATCATTAACGGTACTAATATCGCATATACCAATAAAGCGGCAATATTCAATAATGAAGCAAATGATTGAGAAAGTAAGAAACCGCCACTGTCTAATACATAAACTCGGAAGTTGCCAACAATAAGGTAGATGGTCTCTGCGTCAATAATATCGGGATACAGAACAGGTAAGGTTAATAAATAAGCCTGTATCTGATTAAACATTGCGGGGAAATCACGAATAAAAGAAGCGGCTTGTTTAAAAACTGTTGGTAAAAAACCTAAAAAAGCAAACACAGATAAAGAAAGAAATACCAACATTACAATTAATGTTGCAAAGGTCCGGTTTAACCTAAAACGCATTAGATAATTGACCGGCCAATCCAATAAATAGGACAATACAACTGCAACAAATAGCGGGACTAAAATACTACCGAAAAAATAAAAGATCAAAAATGAGCTAATCAATATTAGAAAAAGTGCGCTTAAATTCGGATCTGCAAAACGTTGTTTATACCAATCCATTAACTGTTTTAACATAAAAATTATTATACCTTCGGTTATAGTTCTATCGTGTTGTCTAACTGTATCAATATAGAGCAGCTACCCTCTAGCGTTTTTTCAGAATAGTGATAGTTTTTTTTATCAAGATATAAAATAATATCTTGCATTGCTTTTGGGTTGGAAAAAAGTAAGCTAACTTTTTTATCTGAATCGAGGGTGATAGTGTTCGCTTTTGATAATAAAAAACGTTTTAACATTATCAACGACATAGGACAGCGTTCATTGGTTAAATCTAGCACTTCCACTTTATCTTTACCTAAATTAAATTCATCTCGGTCATATTACCCACACTAAATGAAACTTACTACGTTGCAATTGAAACTTGTGTATTTCCAGCAGCAAGGGTCTAATATTATAGTTGGATAATTATCATTCATTGTTTAAGTCTGAATTATTACCTTTACCTAGGTAGAAGACAATCAAGACTTGCAATAAATTGGAGCTTGTTTATGATTTTAATATGTTTTTTTGTTGAGTACCTATGGTGTTAACTAAATATTTACTTATCTCGATCTGTTTTTTCTTTATGCTTTTTGCAAATATCGCTAATGCATCTAATGCGCTTCCTGAAATAGGAACCGTCGGTTCTAGCGCTTTAACTATCGATAAAGAAAAAGAATATGGCTGGGCTTTTCGCCTAATGGCAAATCAAGGTCTGCCAATCATACATGACCCAGTATTGAATCAGTATATAAATTCATTAGGTCAGAACATAGTATCCCATGCTGAGTCGGTTAAATTACCGTTTAACTTTTTTTTGGTTGAAGATAAAGAAATTAATGCCGCCGCCTTTTTAGGGGGGAGTGTAAAAATCCATACTGGATTATTTTTATATGCAAAAAATGAAAGTGAACTTGCCAGTGTTATTGCCCATGAGGTTGCGCATATAACTCAGCGTCACCTCGCGCGTATGATTGAACAACAGTCTTTTAATAACCCAGCCTCATTAGCGGCGTTAACCGGCTCAATTTTACTGGCATTAGTTAACCCCGCAGCAGGTATGGCAGCACTCACCTCAACCATGGCTGTCAGCATGCAATCTCAAATTAATTATACTCGACTGCATGAGTTTGAGGCAGATAGAATAGGTATTCAAACCCTACATGATGCAGGATATGACCCCTACGGAATGGCTAATTTTTTCGGTATGCTCGCGGAGAAGTATAAATATGCAAACATGCCACCACAAATGCTATCGACTCACCCATTACCTGAGACACGTCTTGCTGAATCACGTTTACGTGCGAGTCAATTTGGCAAAGTAAGGGTTGCAAATAGCTTAGAATATCAACTAAGCAAAACCCGTATTACAGTGCGCTTTAATAATATAACAGCTGAGTCTGCAATTAATTACTATCAAAACCAGCTCAGGAATAAGAAATATAAAATTAAAGAAGCCGCTCAATATGGACTTGGTTTAGCCTATTTTCAAAAGAAAAATTATGTTGAAGCAGAGAAAATTAATAATGACTTATTAAAAGCTAAGCCGAATAATGCATTCTATTTAGATTTTGGCGCTGATATTGCAATTGCTTTAAAGAAACCGGAAAAAATTATTCCACTTTTAACAAAGCAGAATAAAGCTAATCCAAAGAATGCAGTTTTTGCACTCAACTTAGTGATTGCCTTGCAAGAGAATAAACAATATGAGCAAGCAGAAAAGGTATTAGAGTTATTTATGCGTAGTAACCCTGAGCATTACTTAGCTAATTTAGTGGCGATCGATTTATATAAATTAATGAATAAACCCGATAAAGAACACCTTAGTAAAGGTAAACATTTAGCACTACAAGGTCGTTTTAGAGAAGCAAGTCAAGAGATGGGAAGTGCCCTTATCTACACAAACAGTCGCTTAGATCAGGCACGCTATACAGAGCAAATAGAAGCTTATAAAAGAGATGATTTACGCTTGAAAGCACTGCAAGAATAAGCAATTTAAAATAGCCCAACACACTGAATATTGGGCTATTAACATTGTGCGTTAAATTATATAGAAGCAGTACTTAACAAAAAACTAAGCGTAAAAAGCTAAAACCATTACTGATGATATTCTTTCATTTTAACTTCTTATTTTAACTCCAGAAAAGTATTTTCACTTACCAATTGATTTGCTATACCACTGCCAATCGCAACACCCAACTTTTTAGTTATTTTTTCTAATGCCGATGGCGTCACTGAATAGTTAACAATGTTTTCAGCCTTAATCACTTCTCTGGCAACATATCCAGGGCTACCTAAGCCATCAATCAAGCCTAAATTAAGCGCCTGTTCACCATTCCAAATCAATCCAGAAAACAGCTCTGTTAAATTTTCTTGCTGAGTAATGCGATCACCACGACCTGTTTTAACCACAGTAATGAATTGTTGATGCGTTACATCTAACACCTCTTGCCAAAATTCACTTTCGACCTCTTTAGCAGGCGAAAATGGGTCTAAAAATGCCTTATGCTCTCCGGACGTAAAATGACGGCGCTCAACACCTACTTTTTTCATTAAATCGACAAAACCAAAACTCGATGCAGTAACCCCTATAGAGCCAACCAGACTTGCTTTATCTGCATATATATCATCTGCAGCTGCGGCAATATAATAACCGCCTGAGGCTCCTAATTCCGCTATCACAGCATAAAGTTTCTTGTCAGGGTATAAAAGGCGTAAGCGTTTTATTTCATCAAACACATAACCCGCCTGGACAGGACTGCCGCCGGGGCTATTTATGACTAACATTACCGCTTTACTAAATTCATTTTCAAATGCAGCGCGCAAACCCGATACGATAGTATTAGCATTCGCCTCTTTATCAGCAGCAATAATACCGTTGATTTGCACCATAGCAGTATGCGCTTCTTGTTTTTCATCACTGAGGTTTGGCGATGCAGAATTAAAAAATACAATAATGGCACCAAGCAAATATAAAAACGTTAATGCTTTAAAAAATATGCCCCATCTACGCGCTTTTTTCTGTTCAGCGAAGGTCTCACTGATCATAGCCTTAATCCATTTGTCTTCGGTCTTATTTTCCATTTTTTCGTCCTATGATTATTGGTGCCTAGTTAGGCACGTTCCATGTTTAATTAATTTTCAAGCTACGCACTTATTATTTTAACCCAAGGCTTTTAAAACAGTTTTTTAAAGTATTTATTTTGCATTAGCGGCAATCCACTCCTTGATCGATGCAATATCATCTTGGTAGCAAGACTTCATTAATTCCACCCAATCGTCAATATTATCCCACCAAGCAGGAAGATCTGGTGATTGTATTTTTTGTGCTAGCTCTTGTACTCGTTTTAAGCCAATAGAGCCAGCAGCGCCTTTTATTTTATGTGCTTCATTCACAATACCTTTTTGATCTTTAGCCACGATATTAGAGTCGAGTATTTCTAAATATTCTGGCATTAACTTTTCAAACAAGGCAACATTTCCAAGCATTACTGAAGCAGGTAAAAATTCTGCAAGCTCCTCTAGCATCTGCTTCTCAAATAACAAATTAGTATCTTTTACTGCTACCGTTTTCAGTGACGACACTACTTCACCAGTTGCTGGCTGATCGACAAATAAACGTTGAATCATGGCATTTAATGGTTTGCTACTTAGAGGTTTATTGAGCGCATCATCAAGGCCTTGCTTAATAAATATGTCCGCATCAGCGAAAACATTAGCAGTTAAAGCAACAATTGGTGGTAAATTTTCACCGTGAGTTTGACGTAACTTGTGGGTGATTTGATAACCATCCATATCTGGCAGTTGAATGTCCATCAAAATCAACTGATAGGTATTGTTTGCAACTTTTTCTAGTGCTTGCTCACCATTAATAGCACAATCGACTTGGTGGCCTAATTTTTCCAATAATGACTTGGCAACCAATATGTTAAGTTCAATATCTTCAACTAGTAAAATAGAAAGCTTTGGAGAATTTAGCAAATAATTGCTTTCAATTCCGTATGCTTTGATACAGTCAACTGCAATCGATAATGTAAATATACTACCTTTACCCAGCTCACTTTTTACGCTTATTTCACCGCCCATTGCCTTCACTATTTTAGCTGAAACGGCTAATCCAATACCCGAACCGGTGGCAAAATTATTGCCTTCTACTTGATAATACATTGCAAATATTTTATCAATTTGATCCTCTGGAATACCAATTCCGGAGTCATCAACCTCAAAAATCAACTCGACTTTTTCAGAATTTATTGGTCGACAGATGCAACTTATACTGACATCACCTGCTTGAGTAAATTTAACGGCATTAGTAATCAAATTCCACAATACCTGCCTCAAACGCGTATCATCGGTTTGAATCAGATCAGGGAATGTACCCTGTTCAGAAAAGTGCAAGGTCAAACCTTTTTGCTCTGTTTGCATAAAAGCTAAAGACCTTAAATCGGTTAAGAAATCCTTTACATCAATATTGTTACTGACTAAATGCAGTCGCTGACGGTCTAACTTATCCAAATTGACAATATCATTAAAAATATTACCTAACGTTATTGCACTCATATGAATGGTTTTCATATGTTTCTCTTGTTCAGAGGTAAGACTTTCATCCAAAAGCATACGGCTTAAACCAACTATGCCATTTAAAGGTGTACGCAATTCATGGCTGATTGTTGAGATGAATGACGTTTTATTGCGAATATTTTTTTCCATGTTTTCTTGGTAGTTCTTACGCTCAGTAATATCGCGTCCAAAACCAATGATCCCTACACACTCTTTTTTAGCGTTATACAGAGGCAGTGCACGTACTTCGAAATACGCTTTTTGTCCATTAGGATAATGTAACCAATGTTCATGTATTTGTTCTTGTTGCAGCTTTTGAACCTTACGATCTCGTTCAATAACTTCCTGCGCATATTCTGCTGAAAAAATATCAGTGGGGAACAAACCAATTAATTGTTGCTCAGTTTTACCGGTCAATCTTTCCATCGCTTTGTTACAACTAACAAAGCGCCCTTCTAAGTCGCGATGAAATACTAAGTCAGGCGAGGTGTTTAAAAAAGAGCGCAGCATTATTGAGCTTTCTTCTAATTGTTTCTGGCTTTTCTGACGCTCTACAATCTCTTTTTCAAGTTCATGGGTTTTTAGCAACTCCTTCTGATGCATCTCTTTCATACGTGCAAGCGCATTATCCAGACGTTGTCGTGCTTCTTCTAAATCACCGACTACAACCGTTAAAAAATACACGGCCCAAGGTGTTATTAATAAGCCCCAAATAAAGGACCGTGATAAATTAAGTAAATTTAATGGCTCCTGAGAATAAAGTACCTGTAATATCTGTATTGTTAAGTCAGCACTAATAACGGCAAATGCAAGCAATAGACTAAAACGAAAAGTGCCTAAGCGTTTTAGCAGTGCCACATAATAATGCACCCAAGTTTTAAGATTAAATATTCCCACATTCGCCTCTGTTAATTAGTTAAATAAATTTTAATTTCATCAAGTTACTTGAAGATTGGTCAATCAGCAAATATTGAATAAATTGAATTGTAATTTTCTGCTTTGTGCGCAGTACTTATACAAATATTCGCTAAAATCATGAAAAAGCTATGCATTTAATAACCAGATCTAGGTAATTAAAGGTAATACTACTCATTTCATGGTTTTTAATTTTGGTTAACATGTTTATAATGCATCGCTCAAATTTCAATGTTTTCACCAACGCTACAACATTTTACGGAGTTTTTCCTAATGGCAATGCCAGATATCGCAAATAGTGCGCAAGCTCAAACTGAAGGTAAACTTGACCGTGTTGGGATGAGTAATATCGAATTACCAATTATGGTACAAACTGATGAATGCTTACCACAGCAAGTGAGTGCATGTGCAGAGCTTTTTGTAAATCTAGGTGACGCTCAAGCAAAAGGCATTCATATGTCACGCTTGTATTTACAACTTGATCAACTTTCAACTGAATCAGAATTAAATTTAACAACCTTAACTACATTGCTACAGGGTTTTATTGAAAGCCATCATGAATTAAGTCAGCAAGCTTTTGTTAAATTCACTTTTGATTACCATCTACGTCGTAAATCTCTAATTAGCGAAAAGCGTGGCTGGAAAGCCTATCCTGTCGTTATTATTGGTAAACTGATCAATGACCAACTTGAATTTGAACTACAAGTAAGCGTACCTTATTCTTCAACTTGCCCTTGTTCTGCTGCGTTAGCACGTCAATTAATTCAACAAGCATTTTTGGAAAAATACCAGCAGCACAGTGAAATCGATAAACAAGAAATTGTTGATTGGTTAGGTTCAACACAAGGTATTGTTGCAACACCACATAGCCAACGTAGTGTGGTAGAAATTAAAGTTAAATTAAATGCTGAAAATACCTCTTTTCCAGTTATTGAATTAATTGATATTGTTGAAGAGAGTTTAAAAACCCCTGTTCAAGCCGCTGTAAAACGCGAAGATGAGCAAGAGTTTGCACGTCTAAATGGCCAAAACCTAATGTTTTGTGAAGATGCAGCAAGACATTTACAATACGCGCTACATCAACAATCTAAATTTGATGATTTTTGGTTACGTGTTAATCACTATGAAAGCTTACATGCACATGATGCAGTTTCGATTACCACTAAAGGCATCGAAAATGGCTATTCAGCCTAGCCAAAAATAGTAAAACTTATATAAAAAAGAGCTGCGGCTCTTTTTTATTGCCTTAAC